>JAJRTI010000881.1 GCA_024278415.1 Planctomycetota bacterium
ATCAAAAGCGCCGTCAAGCCGGCGCACTCCACAACGGATCGCATCGACAAGGGGCCCCATGTGGAAACCGGAGTTCCGAGTTGCATGGATGCCAGGCGAGGGCTCCCGTCACCCAGGCCGTGCTTTGGAGGCCCCGGGGTTAATGGGTTCCGACTACTTCCATAAGCAGGTTGTTCTTCCCGTCGCCAAATGAGAAGTACTTTTTCCACTCACATGGGGAACCTGGGTCTTGCTTTGTGCGTCTAAGCTAAGTATACTTCTTGTCGTCCATTATCCCCGCCTAGCTCGTATTCTGCCAGCAGCGTATTGCCCCGTATCCTGGGGTTGGACGGTCGCCCTCGATGCTCCAGAGAATCTGGCTTATAGCATCCAGTACCTTTATCGAGACGATCCGGCAGCCCGTGTTCTGCCTGATCATCTTCCTCGCCGGCTTCCTCATTGGGTTCAGCCCCTGTTTCACCATGTTCACCATGCTTGACGGGGTCAAGCTCGTGAAGGACATGGGCCTGGGGAGCATGATGCTCGGGGGGATGGCGCTGGCGGTCTTCTCTGCGTCCAACGTGATCACGCAGGAGATCGAGAAACGTACGGTGCTTACGCTCTTGGCGAAGCCGGTCGGTCGCTTTGAGTTCATTGTTGGCAAGTACTTGGGCCTCTCGGCCGGCCTGGTCGCCGGCATGTATCTGCTGTCGGTTATCTTGGTGCTAACGGCTCGGATTGGCGTGCCGGAGGCCGCGTACACCAAGTTAGACCACTACGCGCTTTGGGCCGAGCTTCTCGCATTCTTCAGCGCCGTACTCATTGGCACGGCCGCCAACTACTTCTTCGACAAGTCGTTCACGGCCACGGCGATTCTGTATGGGTTGGTGACGTTCACACTCTGCCTCCTTGTGGTGTCCTTTGTGAGCAAAACGGGGCAGTTCCAGGCCATCACGGAAGGCTTGGACTTCGAGTTGCTCAAGGCCTGTGGGCTGGTGACCATGGCTGTGCTTGTGCTGGCCGCGGCCGCCGTGGCGGTGGCCACACGAGCGAACTTTTCCGTGTCGCTGCTGGTGTGTGTGATTTTGTTCCTACTGGGTCTGGTGTCGGACTATCTGTTCGGCCGGCCGGCGGTGGGCGAGCCCAAGCTGGCCGCGGAGTCTGCGGTCGATGCTGGCAAGCCGTCGGAGGCTGCGGCGTCGGTGGCCGCGCCAAGCCGCAGCGAAGCGAGCCGTGGCGTTGGCATGAGGCGGGTGAAGCGTACGCTCGCGCGGGTGGCCTACGCCGCGGTGCCGAACCTGCAAGTCTTTTGGATGGCCGATGCGGTCAACGACAAAAAGTCGATCCCCTTTAGCTACATGGCCCGCGCGGGCGCGTACGCCATGCTGTATGCCGCCGGGCTGTTGTTTGTGGCGCTGAGCTTGTTCCAAGAGCGCGAGATCGCAT
This sequence comes from Planctomycetota bacterium, assembly GCA_024278415.1. Next base: position 1,426 of record JAJRTI010000881.1, read on the forward strand.
AGCGCTCCGCCCCTTAGCCCTTCTCTCGTCTCTCCCAGATTAAACATGAGCGAATCACGACAGACATCACTGCGCCGGGCCCAGGTCGTGGCCCTCATCGCCTTAGCCGCGCAGATCGTGTTCTCCGGCGCGGTGTTCGTCATTGCCGGGTGGTGCAAGTCCCGGGCGGTCATGGCAGAGGCGTACCACCTTGCCGCTGGCGTCTGGCTGTGGCTGGTGATCATCGTGCATCTCCGACATCAGCGCGCCGCGCAGGACGAGATCGCCGCGGTGGAGGAACTGGCGCGCGTGCGGGAGCAGAAGTTGCCGGGCAGTGCGCTGTTCGAGGGCGACGAGGAGGACTTGAACGTTGCGCGTAACCGGCTCAAGACGTTCGAGAAGTACTTCCTGCCGCTATGCTCGCTCGTGATGGTTGGGTTGCTGGTGGGCGGTGCGGTGCGGCTCTACATCGTGCTGCAAGACTTCACCAGAGAGGTGGAGGTGGTGAACGCGTCGCTGTCTGCCGCGTTCCTCGCGAGCATTGCGCTGGCGAGCTTCCTGATCGGGAAGTATGCCGCAGGGATGGCGACAGAGCGAGTGTGGCGCCCGCTTCGGGCGGGCGGCAGCCTCTTGGTCTCGTCCGCCATTGTGCTGTTCGTGGTCTGCCTGGGCATGGCGTTTGTGCACTTTAGGTTGCCGGCAGTGGATCGCGTGCTCGCGTACGTGGTGCCGGGAGCCATGTGCCTGGTGGGGGCCGAGATGTTCATGAACATCCTGCTGGACATCTACCGGCCGCGGGTCGAAGGGCAGGAGGCGCAGTTCTCTTACGACAGCCGTCTGCTGGGGCTGCTCGTCGAGCCCGCTGGGGTCGCGCACACAGTCGCCCAGACGCTGGACTACCAGTTCGGCTTCCGCGTGTCGGAAACGTGGGGGTACCGGTTCATCGAGTATGCGATTGCGCCGCTGATTTTGTTCCAGGTGGTGTCCTTCTATCTGCTCACGTGCATTCTAATCGTGGGCCCCGACGAAAAGGCGTTTGTCGAGCGGTTTGGCCGGCCGAAGAATGCGGAGCAGCCGCTGGGGCCGGGCCTGCACATGAAGTGGCCTTGGCCGATCGAGATTGTGAGGCGCTTCCCGGCCGAACGCATTTTCTCGTTGCGTGTTGGAGAGGTGCACGGCAAGGGGCTAGACCGCCAGCACGAGCCGGGCGGGGAGCCCGAGCCCGAAAGCAAGCCTGAGGAGCCAGATGTTATCTTGTGGACGCGGAGCCACTCGGACACGGTGTTCCGGTGGATGGCGGCCAGCGCGAGCGAATCCGTTCGGAGCCAGGCCTTGAAGAAGAAGATTCCACCCGTGAGTTTTCTCACGGGGGTCGTGGATATCTTCTACCGTGTCAACAACCTCTACAACTATATGTATCTGCATACGGACGGGCACGAGACGCTGCGGCAGCTCTCCCATCGCGCGCTCACGCATTACATGACCGGTGTGGATTTCAACCGGCTCATCACCACCGGCCGGCGGGCCGCGACCGAGGGCATACGCCGCGAGATCCAAGCCTTGGCCGATAAGGACAAGGTCGGGGTCGAGATCCTGTCGGTAGGGCTTCGCGGGGTCCATCCGCCGATTGAGGCGGGGCCGGCTTACGAATCCGTGGTCGCGGCCACGGTGGGCAGGCAGGCGATCGTCATGAGAGCGCGGGCCTATGAGAGCGAATTGATGCCCAAGGCCGCGGCCGAGGCAGACGTGATGCGGCTCAAGGCGCAGGCCGACAGCATGGAGGAGACGCTCGTCACCGCGGGCAAGGCCGACCGTTTCCAATCCATTTTGGGCGCGCATGACAAGGACTCGTTGGCCCTCTTTATGATGCGGCATCGTATACTCGCTATTGTCGATGCCTTGGCCAATGCCCGGAAGTACATCGTGCCGTCTTGGGCGGGCCAAGATGAAGTCGATGTGATTGATTTACAAGAGAAGCTGCAGCTCGACATTTTGGACGCGGAAGCGCCGAATGTGCCTGGCATGAAAGCCAAGTAGCTGGCAGCCTCATCGCCATCTATCTGACATCGAGGACGAAGATGAAAGGCAAGCTCGTCACCGTCATCACAGGATTGATCCTGCTGGTCATCCTGGTGCTGTACCTCCTGGGATTCCAAGTGCGCGAAGGCCAAAAGGCGTTCGTCACCCGTTTCGGCAAGGTGGCGCGCACGCAGACCGAGCCGGGGCTGTACTGGAAGTGGCCCTGGCCGATCGAGGCCGTGCATCGCTTCGACGCCCGGCTGCGCGTCTTTGAGAGCGCGTTTCAGCAGACGATGACTCGCGATGAGATGAGCTTGATCGTGAGTGTCGCCACCGGGTGGTCCGTCGAGGATCCGGTCCTCTTCTCCAACAGTGTCCGAACCTATGAGAGGGGGCAGGAGAACCTGCGGGCCGATCTCGCGGACAGCAAGAACAGCGTCGTGGGCCAGCACGACTTGGCCCACTTCGTGTCGCGGGACCCGAAGCAGCAGCAGTTCGAACAGATCGAGGCTGAGATCATGAAGCCGGTGGCCAAGAAGATGGCAGAGAAGTACGGCATCAAGGTGCACTTCGTCCATATCACACAGCTTGGCCTGCCGACCTCGGTGGCCGAAGACGTGTTCAAGCTCATGGAGGCCGAGCGGTCGGAAATCGCGAAGAACCTGCGGTCGGCCGGCGAGGGCGAAGCGGATCGGATTCGTGCAGAAGCCGAGAGGGATCGGCGCCAGATCTTGGCCAAAGCCGAGGCCGAGGCGAAGCGCATTCGCGGCCAAGGCGACGCGGAAGCCGCGGCCTACTACGATGTGTTCAAGAAGAACCCGAAGCTCACGATTTTCCTGGCAGAGCTGGAGGCTTTGCGCAAGCTGAAGGAGCGGACTACCGTCATCCTCGACCAGAACACGCCCCCGTTCACCTTGCTCGCCAATCCGCCTCAGGCCAAGCAGGAGCGTTAGGTCTATGGACTCGACTGACCACACCCCCCAGCAGGCCCATCTGCCTGAAGATCCGGCCCTGAAGTACCTCGGCGAAGCGCTGAAGACCAGCTTCGCGATCTTCAAAGTGCTCATGCTCGTCGTGCTCGTGGTCTTCCTGTGCTCGGGCGTGTTTACCGTGGGGCAAAACGAGCGGGGGCTCGTGCTGCGATTCGGCAAGTTTGTTGGACGGGAAATCGTGCGCAAGCCCGGCCTGTACTGGGCGTGGCCATACCCCATTGACACCCGAGTGGTCGTGCCCGTTGGCAGTGTGCAGACCGTGCGAACCTGGGCGTTCTGGCCGCAGCAAAACCGCGAGCAACAAATCGAAGGCAAGGCCACACCGCTGCCGGAAGGCCAGATCATTCCCGGAGAGGATGGCATCAACTTCACGGGCGACAACTACATCGTGCACACGATTTGGTCGGCGCGCTACAAAGTCAATGACCCAGTGGCCTACGTCCGCATGTTGGCGGACCCGAATGAAGGCGGCATTGAGGAGGGCCAAAAGAAAATCAAGACCCTGGTCAGGGAAGGGCTCCAGAATGCGGTAATCAAGGTCGTGGGCCACTTCGGAGTCGACGACGTGCTGCGGACAAACAAGGCGAAGATCACCGAGGAGGTGGAGAAGGAACTCGTGGCGTTCTTCGAGTCATTGAAGGCGGGGCTCACGATTGAGGGAGTCGTGCTCGAACGCGCCGAGCCGCCCGGGCGGCTGAAGAAGGCTTTCGATTCGGTGGTGAAGGCCAACCTCGTGAGCAGCAAGCTCAAGGAGGAGGCCAACGGCTATAAGGCCAGGGCCAAGAGCGAGGCGGCGGGCAAGGCCGCAAGAACCCAGGCGGAGGCGGACGCCTATCGGGTGTCTGTTGTCGAGACGGCCGCTGGAGACGCCAAATACATGCGGGAGCTGCTCGCCAAATGCCGGGAGAAGAATGGCAAGATCGATGATGCCAAGCTGGACCTATATCTGAATGGCCTGCGCTTGCGGGCCGTCTCCGAATTCCTTGCCGCAGCGGACGAGAAATTTGTCCTCAGGCCCAAGGGCCCCAAGGATAAGCGGCAATTGCGCCTGCGCATCAGCCGTGATCCAGAAGCGGCGAAGAAAAGGCCGAAGACCAAGGCGCCGGAGGATGAGGACCCTGCCGCACACATGGCCCCAGAGGATTAGTAGCTAACTCAAATGGATATTGCTGCAACCAATGAACTCGCCCATGGCCACGATCATGGGCACGACGAGGACCCCGGAGCCAGCATGACGTGCTGCGCCGACCACGGAGCCGAGGAGCAGCAGCGGACGGTGATTCTGCGGCTCGTCGGCACGCTGCTCGGCGGCGCGCTCGTGGTCAATGCATACATCGCCGACTTCGCGTTCCCAGATTCGCACGGCATTGGATCGATCAGCGCGTTCTTTGGCGCCATTCTGCTGTCGATACCGCTGATGGTGCACGCCATTCGCCATCTGAAGCGCGGCGAGATGAACATGGAAGCGCTGGCGTGCCTGGCCATCGTCGCCTGTTTCGCGCTGGAAGACTACAAGACCGCAGGGCTGCTGGCGTTTTTCCTTTGGATGGCCGAGCTGATCCAGAACCGGACGGCGCTCGGCGCCCGGGCCGCGATCGAGCACCTGCTGCGGCTTGCGCCCACAGTGGCCAACGTCATACAGGAGGACGGCAGTGAGGTCGAGGTCTCGGTCGCGGACCTCCACGTGGCTCAGCGCGTGCGCGTGCGGCCAGGCGACAACGTGCCAGTGGACGGCGTGATCATCACGGGCGAAACGACCATCGACGAAGCCTCCGTCACGGGCGAGTCGTTCCCCGCGGACAAAGGCCCCGGCGCCCAGGTGTTCGCCGGCACGTCCAACCTCACGGGCAGCATTGAGGTCGAGGTGACTCGCGTGGGCGAAGACACCACGCTGGGCCAGGTGCAGCACTTGATCCATCAGGCCGAGGCGAGCAAGACGCCGGTCATGCGGCTCATCGACCAATACAGCCGGTACTACACGCCCGCGATGGTCATGATCGTGCTGCTCATCCTCTTTTTCACGCGGGAGATGGACCGCGCGATTGCCGCGTTGGTCATCGTGTGCCCCTGCGCGTTTATTCTGGCCACGCCCACGGCCATGGTCGCGGCGTTGAGTTGCGCGGCGCGGCTTGGCATCCTTGTGAAGAACGTGGGGGACCTCGAAGCGGCCGGCAACTTGAACGCGATTGTGTTCGACAAGACCGGCACGCTCACCACGGGGCAGTTGGTCGTCACGAGGCTTGTGCCAGTGGGAGGCGTTGATGGCGCCGATTTGCTCAGGCTTGCAGCAAGCGTCGAGAGCCACTCGAGCCACCCGGTGGCGCGGGCGGTGGTGGACGTGGCCAAAGAGGCCAACCTGGACCTCGCCGAGGTTGAAGGCCTGGCCGAGACGCCGGGCAAGGGCGTGGGCGGAATGGTTGAGGGCAAAGTGGTGCTCGTGGGCAGGGAGAACTGGCTGCGCGAGCAGGGCGTGGACATGGCGCCCTACGATGCGCACACGGAGAAGGACGAGGCCCTCAGCTCCGTCGTCGTCGCGGTCGATGGGGTGTGCCTAGGCTGGATCGGGCTGGAGGATCAGACGCGGCCGCAGGCCAAGAACGCGACGGCTGGGTTGAGAGAACTCGGCATGCGCCGCATGGTGCTGCTGACCGGCGACAAGTGGGCCGTTGCCCGCAAGGTGTCCCAAGAGTTGGGCTGCACCGACGTGGAGGCCGAATGTCTCCCGGAGCGCAAGCTCGAATTGGTCGAGGAACTCAAATCGCAGGGCTACATGGTCGGCGTCGTGGGCGATGGCGTGAACGACGCACCCGCGCTCGCGGCGGGCGACATCGGCATCGCCATGGGCGCGGCCGGCAGCGACGTGGCCTTGAACTCGGCCACCATTGCACTGCTCAACAACGACTTGGAGCGCCTGCCGTTCCTCGTGAGTCTGTCGAGGCGATGCCGATGGGTCGTGAATGAAAACCTGCTTTTCGGATTCTGCTTCATGGTGGGCGGCCTGGTGCTCGCGGGCATGGGCCTCATGACGCCCGTGCTGGCCGCGTTCCTGCACAACGTGGGCTCGTTCATCGTCATCTTCAATAGCGCCCGGCTCGTGCGCCTTGGCGAGCATTTTTCGCCGCACGCTGGGTAAAGCCCCTTGGGTACCGCATAGAGCGACATGCAGAACACTCAGCCCATTGTCCAGACCATCGGCCTGACCAAGGTCTTCAAGGACTTCTGGCACCGCGAGAAGGTGCGCGCGGTGGACGACTTGAACTTGGAGTTGCGCCAAGGCGAAGTCTTCGGCCTGCTCGGCCCGAACGGCTCAGGCAAGAGCACTACGGTGAAGCTGCTGTTGGGGCTGTTGTTCCCCACAAAGGGGCGTGTCACGTTGCTTGGCAAGCCACCGCGCTCGATCGAGGTCAAGAAGCGCATCGGGTATTTGCCAGAGGAGACCTACCTCTATCCCTATCTCAACGCCGAGGAGACGCTCGACTTCTACGGCCGAATCTTCGAGATCCCCAGGCACGAGCGTCGCAAGCGGACCGAGGCCCTCATCCGCATGGTCGGCCTCGCCGGCGCGCGCAAGCGGCGCCTGGGGGAGTACTCGAAGGGCATGGCGCGGCGCATCGGCATCGCACAAGCCCTGGTGGGCGACCCGGAGTTGGTGCTGCTCGACGAGCCAACGACCGGCCTCGATCCGATCGGCACCGACGAGATCAAGACGCTCATCCTGGAGCTGAAGAACAGAGGCAAGACCGTGCTGCTGTGCAGCCACCTGTTGGCCGACGTGGAGGACGTGTGCGACCGCGTGGCGATCCTCTACGGAGGCCGCATTCGAACGATTGGCCACATCGACGATCTGCTGGCGCAGGAGAGCATCACGCAGCTTCGTGTACCGGACATGTCGGAGGAGACGGTTGCCGCGGTGCGGGAGATCATCCGGGAGCGAGAGGGCGACAAGCCAGTGGAGGTGGGGCATCCGCGCGACCGGCTGGAGAACTTCTTCCTGCGGGTGATCCAGCAGGCCCACAAGGAGGGGCCCACGCTCTCCGGCGCGCAGTTTGGCGAAGTCACGGCCGACCTCTACGACTCGGCCATGAGCCGGGATACGAAGGGGCCAGAGCTGATCGACCAATTGATGGCCGCGCCGGCCGCGCCGGACAAGCCGCCAGAGCCTGTGCCGGGGAGCGCGGAAGCGGCCGACGGCTCCGGGGCAGAACTGATCGACAGACTCGAGCATGGGCCTGAGAGCCGGGCCGAGGCCGAGGCCGAGGATGAGCCTGTCCCAGAGCCCGAGCCGAGGCAAGACAAGGGCAAGAAGACGCAGCAAGTGCTCGGCCGACTCATGGGCGACGAGCAGAACGAAGGCGACGACGCATGAGTAAGATCTGGGCGATTGCCAGACACATGATCGCACAGGGCATCCGCATGCGCGTGGCCGTGGTCGTCATGGTCCTGTTCGTGTTGCTCATGCCGACGCTGCCGTTTGTGCTCAAGGGCGATGGCACGCTGCACGGCTTCGTGCAGGTGATCATCACCTACTCGCTGACCTTGGCGACCGTGTTGCTGTCGGTGCTCACGCTCGCACTGTCCACGGGCTCGCTTTGCACGGAGATCCGCGACAAGCAGGCGTTCATTCTTGATTCGAAGCCGATCCAGCGCTGGCAGGTCTTGGCCGGGAAATGGCTGGGCATCATGATGATCGACGCTTCCCTGCTGGCGTTCATGGGGCTGTCGTCGTACGGGTTTATTCGCTTCTTCGCGTCTCGCCAAGGCGACCTTAGCGATAAGAAGTTCAAAGAGGAACAGGATACGCTGCACAACAAGGTGCTGTGCGCGCGCCGGAGCTGCAAGCTGCCCGTGCCCGACGTGGACGGGATGGTGCGCAAGCGTTTCAAGGAGCTGAAAGAGAAGGGCAAGATCCCAGAGGGATTGAGCAACGAGGATGCCCTGCGGCAGATCAGGGGGGCTGTGCTTCGGCAACTCAAGAGCGTTCCTTTCAGTGGGGCGAAGCGGTGGCACTTTCGCGACTTGCCTGCCAAGCAGACTGAATGGGACAGATTCACGTTGCGCTTCAAGCATTACCTCGGCTCCGAGTGGGCGCAGGGGCAAGTCGACGGGTTGTGGCGGTTTAGGGCGCCCGGCGGAGCGCGGCCGGTTGACGTGGCCACGCGGTTCAGCGCCGGCAACTTCCACGAGTTCGACGTGCCGCTTTCGGTCGTATCGCCGGATGGTGAGTTGACCATTGAGTTCCGCAACCTCGAACGGAGGCACCAAACCGTATCGTTCCCGCTGGAGGACGGCTTGGAGTTGCTGTTCCATGCCGGGAGCTTCGAGGTAAACTTCGCACAAGGGCTCATGGTTATGCTGTGCAAGCTGGGGTTCCTGGCGGCGGTGGGGATTCTCTGCTCGACGTTCCTCACCCTGCCGGTCGCGGTCACACTCGCGCTGTGCATCTACCTGCTGAGCGGCATGTCTGGGTTTATCGCCGACATGGTGAACTCCCCAGGGCTGTTCGATAGCATCATGCGCAGCCCCCAGGGGGAGGGCGGCTATGTGCGGGAGATCGTGAGGCATGTGGTGCGGTGGTATCTGTACGCGGTAACGGTGGTGCTGCCGCCCTTCGAACAGTTCCAAGTGGTGGGGAAACTCAACGCGGGCCGAGAGATTGGCTGGAAGACGCTGGCGAATGGTCTGTTCGTGCTGGTTTTGGTGCGGTCGGGAATCATCGCCGCGTTGGCCTGTTTCCTCTACAGCCGGCGCGAGTTGGCCGGCGTGAAGAGCTAGGGAGGCGCGTATGCGACAGTGGCTATACATCGTTGTGGCGGTAGCGCTGATCGCCAGTGCGTCGTTGCTTATCCCCGGCGTGAACGAAATGCGCGCCGAACATGGGCTGACAAGCAATCCTGTGTTGGAAAACGTGCCGCCCGAACTGGCCCTGGCGACCACCGCGTTGGGCGGATTCCGCGGGATCATCGTCGACATGCTGTGGCTCCGCGCCATGAAACTACAGCAGCAGGAGAAGTTCTTCGAGTTGGTGCAGCTCTTCGACTGGATCGGGAAGCTGGAGCCGCGTAGCGCACCCGTGTGGGTGTTTTCTGCATGGAACATGGCATACAACATCTCCGTCGAGATGCCGACTGCATCAGAGCGATGGCGGTGGATCCGGTTGGGTATGGACCAGCTCCGCAACCATGGCCTGCGGTATAACAAGCGCTCGTCTGATCTCTACAGGGAGATGGCCTGGATCTACCAGAATAAGATCGGGAACACCGTCGATGATTTCCACTGGTACTATAAGACGCAACTGGCCAAAGAGATGGAGGATGTGTTCGGAAGAGGCCCGATCACGGATCTGAAGCCTTTCCTCAAGGCCCCGCGCACACTGGAGGAACTCAGGGCGCGGTTGGATCCCAAGCCGATCCTGGCCGCGCTGGGCGCAGTGGGGTACAAGCCGCTGAAGGATCCCCTGTCGGTGCTGACGGCGCTCGACGACGAGAAGAGCGACGCTCGGGAGGTGCTGGACCGGCCCGAGTTCGCAGAAGACCGCGAGACGTTCATCATGTTCCTGCGGAACTGGGCGATCAAGAATGTGCTGAGGATGGACCTGGACTATATGGTGCAGCTCCAGAACGAGATCGGCCCCATGGACTGGCGCCTCCCGGAGCCCTATACGCTCTATTATTCAGGCTTAGCGCTCAAGTATGCCGGCAAGAAGGATTTCACGCCCAATTACTATCGGCTCAGGTATGAGGCCGTGCGCCGGCTCTACAAGGGCGGATCGCTGTTCTTCGATCGCGGCAAGGGCGGCGAGAAGGCCGTGTACCTCACGAGCAGCAATTGGCGGTTCTTCGACGCAGCGGACGCGGTGTACCGCAATGCGATCGCGGCAGAGGCTGACCGCCCCAATGTGCAGCGCTCTTTCAAGAACGCACATGCAACGTTCATGGAGGAAGGAGTGGTGCTCTTCTATGCCTGCTCCCAAGTCAAGCGCGCCAGGGAACTCTACAGGAAGCTCCAGAAGGAGTACCCGAATGAACGCCACAGCGTCTCGTTCGACCGGTTTGTCATCAACAAGCTGATCCCTGACCCCGCAGCGACGACCGCAGCGGAGGCCACGGTGCTAATCAATGGCGTGCTCATGGAGGCCTACAGGTGGTTGGCTGCGGGCAACGACGAGCGCGCCAAGGGGCTGTTCAATCTCGCGGCCAAAATGCGCCGCTACTACATGTTTGACAAGGAAAACCAGGGAACCTATACGCGCCGCGTACAAATCCCGGAGTTCGCTACGCTCAATGCCCAAGCGCGCAAGAAGGCGCTCGGGAAGGGAGCGCTGCCCGAGGTGCTGCGCCGTCGGCTGATGGAGAGGCTGGGCGTGAAAGAGAAGCCTGAGGAGAAGCCTAAGAAGGCGAAGACGCCTGAGAAGCCGCAGAAGCCGAAGAAGTAGGGGGGGCGCGCCCGCTTGGTAGAGCATCGCCCGCGCTCGATTAGGCGGCTGGGGGGGCTATCAATTACCCACACGTCACACCGTGGGCTCGGCGGGCTTGGGCCACGAACAATGGCTCAGGGTGGCGCCTGTGAGCGCCGTGGCAAGAGCGGGGAGGCCAGATCGGTCCCACAGATGTCACCACAGACCACGGATGAAGAGAAGAATCGGCAAACAGACCGGGCGGCAAAGTCCCAGCTCCCCCCGGCGCCGGGCGATCATGTACGATGCGCGGCACAGGGCCGCGCGTGGTCGACTCGACCACACCCGTGGGCCTGGATCTGCTCTTTACCCACAACTTGGCCAGAGATGCCACTGCCATGCGCAGTGGATCGTTAGGCTTTTTGCTCCGGCAGCGTGAGACTCCACGGGCCAAGCCCGTGGCATCTCCGCTGCGGGTATGCCATGCTTGTAGATTGCCAGCATGAATCACCACAGGGCAAGCCTGTGGTATCCGTCCCGGAGATGTGGGCAAAGAGCAGGGCCTGGATCCGGGAACGGGCGAGCCCCCTCTGCATCCGTGGTCTGTGGTGACATCCGTGGGATTTCATTCTTCCACAGCGCCGCCGCGGGAATACGCACAGACTCCCACGGCGTGACGTGTGGGGCCAGTTGACGGGGGGCGTCGTTCAGAAGATCGCCATGTGGTCCCGGTGGACGACTTCGCTTGGGGCGTCATGGCCAAGGATGGCGCGGATTCGGCCGCTGTGGGCCCCGCAGAGCTTGGCCGCCTCTTCGGACGAAAACGCGACCGCTCCCTTGGCGACCAAGTTCCCCGTGGGGTCGAGCAGCGCCACGATATCTCCAGGCTGGAACGCGCCTGCGACTTTGACGACTCCCTTAGGGAGAAGGCTTCGGCCCCGTTTCGAAATGGCCTGGGCCGCGCCCGCGTCGATCCAGATTTCGCCCTTCGTCTTGCCACCGAACTGGAACCAGCGCTTGCGGCTTTGGACACGTTTAGGCGTGGGCAGGAACAAGGTGCCAAGCTCTTCGCCGGACATCACTCGGGTGAGGATATTGTTGGTCTTGCCGTTGGCCAACACCACCGGGTCGCCAAAGTCTGTAGCCAACGCGATGGCCTGGAGCTTGCTATCCATGCCGCCGGCTCCCCGGCTGGACACCGTGCCGAACGAAAGCTGGCGAATGTCGTCGGTTACCCGCTCGACGACCTCCACAACACAACCGGCAGCATCATAAAGGCCGTCAATGGTTGAGAGAATGACCAGCATGTCCGCCTCGAACGCACTTGTGACCATTGTTGCAAGCTGGTCGTTGTCGCCGAAGGTGATCTCCTCGACGGCGGTGGTGTCGTTTTCGTTGATGACAGGAATCGCACCAAGGCGATTGAGAGCGGAAAAGGTCTGGCGGATGTTCAAGTAGCGCCGGAAGTCCTGGAAGTCCTCGCGCGTCAGGAGGACTTGGGCGGCATGGTAGCCTTGGGCTTCGAAGCATTGGCCATAGAGGGCCATGAGACGGCTTTGGCCGATGGCTGCCGTTGCCTGGAGCTTCGCCGTCGTCCTGGGCCGCGCTCCCAGCCCCAAGACTCCCATACCGGCACTGATGGCGCCCGAACTGACCACGGCAACGGCGTAGCCCGCCGCGCGGAGACCGCATATCTGGCTCGCGAGGTGGGAGATGCGGTCGTGGTCCAACTGCCCCGAGTCTTCAGACAGCACGTTCGTGCCGATCTTGACCACAAGCCGCTTGGCTTGAGACACGATATCTGCACGGGTTTGAGGCGCTTCGTTTGCCACGGCGCGGTTCCCTCACACAGGGGAAGGCTCGAATCTGCGCGGCGTCGAACTAAGTGCGGCGTTTCGCAATTCCGTGTAGCGACTCGGTGCGCTCGCCGCGCGCTTGCAGGGCCTAGCGGGAATAATGGAAGGCTGGAATGTTGGAAGGCTGCCGCATGCGCGCATTCCATCATTCCACTATTCCATCCCATTATTCCTCTCACTCCTTGACGCGCATGCTACGGCGCGGCTGGATCCGCAGAGCGACACGGACTCAAGAGATGCTGCGCGAAGTCCACTCGGGTGCGGAACGATGCGGCTTGAGCCCCATGGCGCCCTGCCAGGCCTATTTGTAGTGCAGCTTGGCCGCTCGAAGGAGGGCTCTGCCGATGGTACGGGTGACTGCGCTCGACTCCAGCGGCCGCGTGATGAAGTAGTTGGCCCCAGCTTGCTTGATCCGCCGCTCAATGACCTTCGTCTTCTTGTCGCCGATCGCGATGATCGGAAGGTCCGGGAACTCCTCCCGTACCGACTTCAACTGGCTCACGTGTTCGCCTGTGCCGCAGGCCGTATCCATCGCGAGCACATCCATGTGGCGCTCCGAGAGGATCGTCTTGGCCATGTCCGCATTCAGCGCAATCTCGATCTCGTGAAGCCGCACCACCTCAGGATCCTGCATGTCCGACATCGTCTGCGGGTCATTCGCGACGATGAGTATCCTCGCTTTTTCTATGGCCCTCAGTGCAACCTTGACGTTCAGGGTTCGCGTGCGAGCGGGGGAAGTACGCTTGGCCGGCTTCGTGCGGGATTTGGACGCTTTCGCCATGCCGCTCCTCTTACTCGTGGAGTGAGCGTTTTGGATTATAGGGCACATATGCCGCAGTCGGGCTTCCCGCCTGAGGCACACAACTGAGCCTTCCATCGCGGTGAAGGGAGGCTAATAGTATATCGCGGCCCGCAATCCGTGTCAAGCATCCTCGCGATTCTTAAATGAAAGGGGAATGTTTGGTGGTTTCGTTTGCGGATGTTTGGCTCACGAATCGGCATATGTGTATGTCCACCGAGCAGTCACCAGCGGCTAATCCTATTCATGAGCGATGCTTGCGACAAGTGGTGTTGGCCCACCATCAGCCATAGGCGGGAGTATTGGCCACCGTGAGGCCGGCCGTGCTTAGCGTGTATCGTAGCCAAGTCCCCCGAGAATTCTGTTCGCCTCGGCTTCTTTGATTGACAACCTGTCAGCATCGGCCTAAAATGACGCCGTCTGACATGTTCGCACGCGACTCTGTCGGCTTGGCGCGACGCAGCAGGGAATGCACAACATGAGTGACGATCAGGTCAAGTTCACCGATGTGGAATCGCTGGTGCTGAAGGGCTGCAACGTGGAGTTGGTGGTGTGTGACGATCTTCCCGGCACGATTCTCGTGGACGCCGCACAAGCCAGCAAGGCAGCGGAAGATCGCGCCAGCAAGAGCGTTACGCTCACGGGCTATGAAGGCAAGGTCGCGCTTAGCATGCGTGGGCACGTGAACATCCGGGCCAACGATTCCGAGGTGACGGGCACCCTCCTCGATGGCCGCATCACTGCTGGCGGCATCGATGTCTCGTGCGAGGCTCCAGAGCACGTCATTGGCGGGGTGACGCCAAGCGTGCCGCCTGTGATGGTGGGGTGGGCCTTGGACACGGTCGCCGTGCTTGTCTTCACAGCTTTTTATGTGCTCATCTTCGCTCTGCTATGCAAGGTCTTTGGGGGCAACCCGGTGTCCGAAGCCAAGATCAGTTGGGCGATTGTGCTTGGCGCTGGCACGTACTTTGGCTACACCGGCCACTCCATCGCCGCTACGGTCATGGCCATCGCCGCGGTATTGGTCTACATGTATTCTCGCGGGCACCAAGGGGCGGAGGCGCCCACGACCTTGAGCGACTATGTGGCCGTTGTCGATTTCATCAAGATCGGCGTCTTCCTGGGAATCATGCTCTTGGGCAAGCTGTTGAGGGACTACATCGAGAGCTACAAGCGGGCCGGATGGGCGGGGCTGAAGAACCGCATGAAGCGGTAGGGGCAAGGCCTGCACTGTCTCGCCGGGGGATGCCTCCCATACCCCAACGCACGGCCGTGTAGAGGAAGGCCTGCGCAGCGTCACTCCCCTGATGCGCACGTGCGTGGGTGGCCGCTCATCCGATCAGCAACTTCGCTATCACCAGGTAGAGGCACAGACTTGTGCTGTCGTTGGTGGTGGTGACAAGGGGGCCGCATGCGATGGCTGGATCGCCGCCCATCTTCTTCACCGCGAGTGGCAGGATGGCGCCGAAACTTGCCGCAAGGGTGATGTCGCAGAACATGGTGAGCCCGACGACAAGACCCAGTGTGCTTTCGCCAAGCGACGCTCGCGCAATGAGGCCCGTGGCGAGGCCGCAACACACCCCCACGACGAGGGCAATGCGCAATTCCCGGAAGAACGCTTTCAGCAGTTGGGTGGTGTCAATGTCGCCCGTGGCAAGGCCGCGCACAATCACCGTCGCGGTTTGGACCGCACTGTTGCCGCCCGTGCTCATGATCACCGGCACGAACGCCATGAGCCCCAGTTTCTCCCCCACACTCGCTTGGAAGAAGCGCAGAACCACCCCGGTGACGATCCCGCCGCCTAAGCACGCCAGAAGCCACGACATGCGGATACGGGCGACCTTGAAGACCGAGTGCGTGGCCAACTCGGAATCGTCCGTGCCCGCCATCTTGTACGCGTCCTCGGTCGCCTCCTCCGTGATCACGTCCATCACGTCGTCAATCGTGATTCGGCCCAGCAGTTTGCCATCGTGGTCGACGACGGGCATGGCCAGATAATCGTAACGTTGGAACGTTTCTGCGACCTGTTCCTGGTCCGCGTCCACAGACACGGCCGTCACATCTGGATCCAACGCGTCGCGCACCAACGTGTTGGGAGGGGAGGTGATCAGGCTGCGGGCGCGCACCACGCCAACCAGCCGGTCGTCGGCATCGACCACGTAGATGTAGAAAAACTCCTCGTCCCCCAGATTGCCGGCTTGGAGCACTTTCACCGCCTCGGCAACGGTCATATCGTCACGGACGCGGATGAGCACCGGCGTCATGATGCCGCCGGCGGAGTCTTCGTCGTACTGAAGGATATCCTCGATGCGCTCCGACGCCGCGGGGTGGAGATGGTCGAGGACTTCTTCGGTCTGATCTTCGGGCAGGTCGCCCACAATGTCGGCCGCCTCGTCCGGCGGCATGGTCTCCAAGACCTGCGTCAGCGTCTGGGGTTCGAGGTCCTCGACGATTTCCGCGCGAGTCGCTTCGTCCGTCTCGATCAGCACGTCGCCGGCCATTTCGTCGTCGAGCGCCGCGAAAAGCTCGTTACGCAAGTCGTCTGGCAAGCGCTCCAGCACCTCGGCCACGTCGGCCGGGTGGTGCTCTTCCATGGCTTGCCGGAGCCGCCCGGTATCGCCCATGTCGAGCAGGCGGCTGGCAACGTCGATCAGATGCTGAATCTTGTCGGAGTCCACGTCGCCGTCCTTTGGGGGGGAGGGGGCGCCCTTGCCGCGGCTGCATTTCAAAGCCCTGGGTCATGAGTTTAGGAGCGCCGCAACCGGCTGTCAAGCAAGCCTGCCGCGCGTCCAAGCCCCAGCAGCACGACTCAAGCCGCAATTTGGAGAGAACCTCCTGGATCCCCGCCCACGTGCGCACAGGCCTATACGAACCGGTGTTCAGCGGCCGTGGTCCGCTCGTAGTGAGGCCCGTCAGCGCCTCCTCCGTCTCTGTCCGCCGGGCCATGCGGGGCCGACCCTGGCGGGTCGCACGACGAGCGAGATGCTGCCGAAACATAGCCCATTATTGGAAAACCTTCGCGATCTCGTCCGCCTCGAACCGCGGCAAGGGCACGCGCTGGCCTCCATGAAGGATATGAAGTCCAGCTTCCTGTGGCAGCATTTTGCCGATGATGGCGGCCGGCACGTGGACGCGCTGAAGCGCATCCAACGCCAGGGCCGCGTCGCCAGGCGGGCACACGATCAGGAGCGCGCCCGACGCAATCGTGCCAAGCGGGTCGAGGCCATACGCGTCGCACAGCGCTTGCGCCTCGGGCAGCACCTTGACGCTAGCAGCGTCGACCTCCATTCCACAAGCCGCGGCCTCCGCGAGTTCCAACAGGCCCGTGGCGAGGCCGCCCTCCGTGGGATCGTGCATCGCGGAGACGCGCACCGCCCCGCACACGGCTTGGGCCGCGGCCACGACGCTGATGCCGGGCTCGCGCAGGTAGCCCTGCGCGCGGCGGCAGAAAGCCTCCCCAAACCGCGCGCGCACCTCGTCGCCGCGCTCCAGTGCAATGATCGCGGCGCCCTCGATTGCGATGCCGTTGGCAAGAATCACCGCATCGCCCGGCCGGGCATTGGAGTTGACCACGACTGCGTCCCGTTCGACTTCGCCGAGCATCTGGCCAACAAGGATTGGCCGGTCGAGGCCGTGGGTGATTTCCGTGTGGCCCCCACACAGCGAGATGCCCAGGCCGGCGCAGGCCGCGGTAATGTCGTCGAAGATCGCCCGGACCATCGCCTCGTCCGTCTTGCCTTCAGGGAGGAGCGCGGTCGCGAGGAACCACTTCGGCCGCGCGCCCATCGTGGCGATGTCGTTGGCGTTGATGTTGACCGCGTACCAGCCGATCTGGTCGGTGGCGAACGTGATCGGATCGGTCTTGGCCACGAGGCACGTGTCGCCGAAATCGATCACGGCCGCGTCTTCGCCGATGCGCGGGCCAACGAGCACTCGTGGGTCGTCTATCCGGTGCTGCGCCAAGAGCTTGGCCAACATTTCAACGGGAAGTTTGCCGACGGGGAAGGGGGGCATGGGCACTCCTGCAAGAGGCTACTTGCCGGCGAAACGTTCGGCCTGCGCAATGGCCTCAACCGGCGAAGGGTGGCTGAGGTAGAGCGCGCGGATCCAGGCCGGCGGGTGGATGTACGAGAGGTTTTCGATCGCGACGCGGCGCTGTAGCGACACGAACGCGTCCGGGTCGCGTGCGAGGGTCAGGGCGTATTCGTTCGCAGCCACCTCGGATCGCCTGACTACGGCGTTGGTGATTGGCCCCACGACGAGCCCCGCCGCGAGCGTCGCCACAAGGTAGAGCGGGATGCTCGCAGGCGCGCCAAAGGGCACGCCCCGTCGAACTGCCAGAGCAAAGAGGCCGTGCGCAATGGCTAGCCCAACGGACAATTTCAGCGCGGTGAGCGCGACGCTGCGGAGGAATGTGCGCTCGCGGAGGTGCGCCAGCTCGTGCGCCACAATCACGCCGATTTCGTCGACCGAGTAACGCGCGAGCAGCGTGTCCGTGAACACGAGCCGGCGCTGAGGGCCGAACATGGCGATCCACGCGTTGACACGCGTCGAGAAGCGGCTCGTGTTCGCTACCATGATCGCGTCCACACGCTGGCCGGATTTGGCGATGAGGGCCTCGACATGCGACCGCAACGGGCCCGGGGCGAGTCGAACAAGGTCGTACTGGAGGTTGCTTGTCCGACCGGCCATGAGCATGGGCGGGACGCAACGGATGACCATGAGGAGCACGAACGCGGCGATCCACCAGCGCCGGCGGCCAAGCCAGCCGATGCAGGCGTATATGCCCAGGAGCGAGAGGACCATCGTGGTGATGCCGAGCGCCCGCGCCTTGGCCGCGTCGATGAGCCACGCGAGGTAGCTCAACTGGCTGAGCCCCTCGCGGATGTACCAGCGGTGGGCGATGGCGCCGGCGAGCAAATTGATCGCGCTGAGCAGCAGCGCGGCCACAAGACTCCACGCAAGCACGTCCAGATACCAGCGCCGCGAAACGACCGCGCCCCACAGGCGACGAATGCGCTCGCGGTTGATGAAGATCGCCAAGAGGAGCGCCGCCTTGGCGAGGAACATGGCTACTGAAAGCCACAGCAGTCTCTCGTGGAACTTGGCTGCGCGGTCGATCTCAGCCTGGGTAAACCATTGCAGCGGACCCGCGGCCGCGGCGG
>JAJRTI010000882.1 GCA_024278415.1 Planctomycetota bacterium
CATCCCGCCTCCCGCAGGGCTTGCCCCTGCGGAGCGGCGATTGACAGCCAGGGCACGCCCCTGCGGGATGAAGATTGACAGCCAGACCGCGAGCGCGCCCCATCCCGCCTCCGCAGGGCTTGCCCCTGCGGAGCGGCGATTGACAGCCAGAGATGTGATGCGCCTTTGGCCCCTTTGTGGCCCCTTTTCGTGGCCGATTCCATTGTTGCGGCAGAGTGTCTGGTTCCACCATCGTTGTCGAACTCTCGGCGGCCCCCCGCCCTCATGCGGATGTCCGATATGTCCGATAAATGTCGCATTCATGTGGATGGCTCGCCGGTGTCTCATATGTCGTATAAATGTCTCATATTTTCGGGAGGGTCTTCCGGAGGGTGTAGTAAGCGCCACGCCTGTCGCCATGACGTTCCAGAAGTCTCATCTCCACGAGGTCGTTCATGTCTCGAGTCGCTGTTCGCGGCCGAACGCCCGCGGTTTCCTGATATTCGCCGCTGCTGATCCGTCCTTTGCTCTTCACCAAGGCGACCGCAACTTTCTGCCGATCACTCAGACCGAACCTGGCAACCACTTCATCCGTCAGCCAATCCCGCCATAGGGTCACCACAAATGAGCCATGGCGCGCTTGGTAGTCGGGTTCGGGCAGCCCTGCGTCCCGGCAGAGTTCGATCATCGCCTGAGTGCCGGAGCCGGCCCTCTCGATGTATCGGACCAGGTAGAGTGATTCGGCGATGAGGGGGTTGTACGGCACCGAGGGATGGTCTTCGCGAAGGCTTTCCGGGGTCAACGTGCCGGGCAGAGAGCCGGGGTTCCACACTTCGAGGCGGTCGGGGAAGAGGCGGACCTCGACGGACGCGTTGCTGTGGTAGTCGCGATGGGCCACGGCGTTGACAATCGCCTCGCCGATCGCGTCGGGCGGAAGCTCGTACGTGGCTGGGGCCATGGCGCTCGTCGCGCGGACGCCGACGGTACGGTTGATCTTGCCGAGGACGAAGTCACGGGCCTGGTCCACTTGCTCAAAGAGGTCGCCGGAGTAGATCTGCTGCGACGCGAAGGGCCGGCGGTAGCTGGTGGTGTGGCAGTGGACGCATTTCGTCTCGGCGGGCCCATGGAAACGCTGAGGTCTCGCACCGAACAGAAGGACCGCGGCGTTCTTGGGCGCGTCGCCTTCGAGCAAGTTGAGGTGGGTGAGCAGGGCCTTCGTGGACGTGTTGGCCTTCAGAGGGAACCCGCGCGCGCTCCGAGCAGTATCCAGAAACCAATCGATGCGTTTGCGGGAGAGGTGCTTGAGCGTTGCGCCGGCACAGGCGGAGGTATCGAACGGCGGGACCCGCAGCGCACCCAGGCCGTCGAGGTAGTCCACCAAGCTGGCGTAGACTTCGGAGGTCAGGGCGTTGAAGTCCTCCACGCGCCGGCGCACCAATTCGCTGCTGGCCTTGCGGATCAACTTCTTCATCTTGGGCGCGCGCTTCTTTTCGTCGGAGCCCCAGACGTACACGAGCCGGGTCTTGCCGTGTTTGGCCGCGAGGTCGTACTCGCGCTCCGTCGGGGAAAGGCCATCCCGGTCTTCGTAGCCGTACTCATATCCGAAGAGCCCCAGGTAAACGTCGCAGTGTTCGACTTCTTCGAGGTAGACTTGATCCGCGCGGCAGTCTTTGGCCGGAAGGTCTTCGAAGAGGAAGACCTCGGAGATGAAGCGGCGCAGGACGGCATCGCCGAGGAGGAAGGCCTTTAAGCCCTGACGGAGTTCCTCGAACTCCTTCTGAACGCTGCTGACGAATATCTTGAGGCGCGTGGCTGGCATGGCAGTCAGACCTTCTCTGCTGCGAACTGGTCAATCATCTTGCTGAATTCCACCTCGACCCTCTCGGCGAAGTCGGATTCGATCTGGTAGACCTCGGTGAACTCGGCGAAGGCCCAGCGGCCGTACTGGCCGAGATTGTTCACACCGGGCACCCAATAGGTCTCCATGGTGGCCTTCTTCTCCTTCGCATCCTCTCGGCGATAGCCCTTGATCTCGACGACGAGGTGCAATGGCTCGTCGCATCCGTCGTCGACCAGAACGATGAAGTCGGGGATGTAGATGCGCGTCTGCGAGCCGTAGCGATACGGGACTTCCAGGCCCAGGTTGTGGTTCTTGACGTAGGCTTTGACCCGCGGATGGGACTCGGCCACGCGGCAGAACTCGGCCTCCCAGTCGCTGTCGAGCACGACCCAGTTGATGTGGCAGCGCCGGGCGTCGGTCTCCCAGCGGTTGGTCTTGGACGTGGTGAAGTTCACGTGGATGGTGGAGCCGGTGGGGTTGTAGGGGTCGAGCACGGCCTTGATGGGACGCTCCCCGATCAGAGAGCGGGTGATGCCGGCGGTGATGCGCTCGCAGGCCATGTCGGCCAGTTCTTGGTACATCAACTGGGCTGGGTACGTGCCGCCCTTGCAGACCAGGCAGTTGTCCAGCCACTGCTTGCTGATGCGCTTCAGTTGGCCGAAGAGGTAGAGCTTGGGCTCTTCGCCGGGGTCGCGCCACTTGGTGTAGATTAGGCGCCGGGTGAGGTTGAAGAGCAACGTAGACGTGCGGAGGTCGCCGGTGTGAACCAGGTTGAGGTCGACGTCTTTGCCGATGATTCCCGCGTTCTTCGTGATGGAGGGGCCCACGAGATCCGGGGTCAGCTCCAGGACCGAGTCGTCGTTGAACTCCGCGGTGAGCCGTTCCTCGGGCAGTTCGACGCGGTAGCCTTGGACGCGGGGGAACCGGATTTCGAGAGGGTCGCGATCCGGGCGGACGGCCTTGACCTGGACGGTCTCTCGGGGGGGCTGCGGCGGGGCCACGACCGGCTTGGCCGTGAAGTCGAAGGGAATCCCCAACACGTCTGCGTATTCGACGTTGAACAGGCCTTCCTCATTGAGGTCGTACGACTGGCGGCGCAGCGCCCGGCCGATGACCTGCTCGCAGAGCAGTTGGGTGCCGAACGCGCGCACGCCCAGGACGTGGGTGACCGTATTGGCGTCCCAGCCTTCGGTGAGCATGGAGACCGAGACGACGCAGCGGATCGACTCGCCGAGGCGGCCCTCCTTGCCCACGGTGTTCATGACTTCCCGCAGGAGATCCTGGTCGGTGATGTTTTAGGCCTGCTGCCGGTCGCCGGTGCGCTCGATGATCTCGCGGCGGAAACGGTCTATCTCGTCCGCAGCCATGTTGCGGAAGCCCTTGTCCAACGCGTCGCCGGATTCGAGTTGCTCGCTGTCTATGAGCAACGTGCGCGGACGGGCGATGGGGTTGCCGTGCTCATCGAAGTTCCGGAATAGCTCCAGGCGTCCATTCTCAAGCGTGGTGGAGCCGTCCTCGTTCTCTAGGTGGAAGCCCGAGATGTAGTCGTACACCAGCTTGGAGGTGGAGGTGTTGTTGCAGACGACGATGAAGCACGGCGGCACGCGAATGCCGGCCTTCTGCCACAACTCGTAGGTCTTTGCATAGTGCCCGTACAGCGCTTCGAGCGCGGTCTGAAGCTCGACAGGCAGGCTCAGCGGATCGAGGGTCTTTGCCTTGCCGCGGCCTTTCTTGGGCATGCGCTTGCCGATGTGTTCCCACAGGTTGCGGAACTTGGGCATGTCCTCGCCGGGGATGTTGTCGGCCACCGGCACACGCGGCAGCTTGACGATCCCGCACTCGATGGCGTCCATGAGCGAGAAGTCGTTCATCGTCCAGGGGAACAGCGTACCCTCTGCGTAGCCCGAGCCCCGGAGGAAAAAGGGCGTGGCCGACAAGTCGATGACGCGTGCAAGGCCGAGCTTGCGGTTGGCGGCTTCGAGGCCGGAGATCCACAGTCGCGCGGCTTCGTTGTTCTTCTCCGCCTCCTTCCTCTCGTCGCCCTTCAGATCGCCCTCGACGCCTTGGCCCGGCTTCTCCCGATAACAGTGATGCCCCTCGTCGTTGAGCACCAGGATGTTCTTCATGCCCATGAGAGCCGGCATGGCCCGCTGAAGCATCTGGCCTTCGGTCTCTTGCGTGTTGAGTTTCTCGCGGCGCCAACCCTCCAGTGCTCCTCGAGTTCCCTTTGAGACCTCCGTCCGCTCGCGCTGTTTGAACGCGTGGAAGTTGGTGATGACGATCTTCGCCCGATCCAGATCGGCGAGCATGTCGCTGGGCACGAGTTCGCGGCTCCCGTAGTAGCTGTCCGGATCGTTGGGCTGAAGCACGCGGAGCCGGTCGCGGATGGTGATGCCGGGCGTGACGACGAGGAACCCGCGGGTGAATCGCTTGCTGGTGGGCCGACGCAGGGCGTTGACGGTCTGCCACGCAATGAGCATGGCCATGACGGTCGTCTTGCCCGCGCCGGTGGCCATCTTCAACGCGAGCCGCATGAGTTCCGGGTTGGCGTCCGCGTTGGCATTAGCGAGGTGATCGAGGAAGTCCCTGCCAACATGGCCGATCCTGGGGGCGACTTCAGTGAGCCAGATGACGGTCTCGACGGCTTCCACTTGGCAGAAGAAGGGCCTAAAGCTGCTGAACCTATGATGCCGCCAATGCTGGAGCAGACGGGCGGTCTCGGGGGTGACCCGCCAGTCCTTTGGATCCGGCAGGCTTCGCCATGCGTCAACCTGGCGCCGGAGCGCGTTGATCACTGGAGTGGGGTCGTACTGTTGTTCCTGGGTCGAGAGCCCCTTGCCCTCGTCGAAGACGAGTCGCTGCTGTTCTTCCGCGGATCCCTTGCGCTTCCGTGGCTTGGGGATCGGCGTAATGAATTCGGCGCCGCGGCGCCTCTCGACGATGCGTTGCGTGGGCTGGCCCTGCTGATCAAGCTCCCAGTGCCGCGCCGGGTAATCGTAGGGAGAGTTGAGGACAGGCTGCTCGAAGAACCGGTTGTCCATGCCTTCTCCTGCTCGCTGCCGTTTGATTCGTGCGCAAAGATCCTGCGGTGGCTTCGGCCTCGAAACCACAGAACATGATACTGTCTATCAACGCCCTTTTCTCATGACTTCTGGCCAGAGAGCAGCGCCTGCTCTCTGCTACCCCTCGCGCACCTGCTCTACCGCCTCCTCGAGGGACAGGGTGGTTTGCTCGCGCGTGGCCATGTCCTTCAGGCAGACCACGTTGTTCTCGATCTCGTCGGGACCGAGGATGATGACGAACGGCGCGTCCTTCGCATTCGCGGCTTTCATCTGCTTCTTGAGCGAGAGCTTGCTCTCGCCGTCGAACGCGAGTTCGGACGCGACTCCTGCCCCCCGCAGCGCGGCGAGCGTCTTGAGGCACGCGGGGATGCAGCTCCCGTCGAACGCGGCGACCATGGCCGCAATGTTGCCCTTGCTCTTCTTGACCAAGCCCAACTCGACGAGCCCAGCGAAGAGCCGGTCCACTCCAACCGAAATGCCCACCGCGGGCATGGGCTTGCCGAGGAAGCGCGTGATGAGCCCGTCGTAGCGGCCGCCGCTCATGACCGAGCCGAAGCCGGGCAAGTCGCCCAAGAACGTCTCATACACCGTGCCAGTGTAGTAGTCGAGCCCGCGGGCGATGCTAAAGTCCACGCGCACCTTCGACTCGGGCGCGCCGAGCGCGGCCGCGTAGCCGATGACTTCGCGCAGCTCCGCGGCGGCCTCCTCCGCGGCAGGCCCCACGACCTCGACGACCTTGGCGAGCTTCTCATCGTTGGCGCCGTCGATCTCGACAAAGCCCATGATGAGGTCGATCTGCTCCGCGTTGCACTCCGCGTCGGACGCGAGCAGCGCGCGCACGGACTCCGCGCCTTGGGAGGGAAGCTTGTCGATGGTCCGGAAAATGGTGTTGAGCCGGCCCTCGCCCTCCACGCCCAGTGCGGCGCCCAGCGCGGTGAGTATCTTGCGCGTGCTCACCATGATCGTGAAGTTGTCGATCCCCAGCGCGGTCATGACCGCGTAGTCGACCGCGATGCACTCCGCGTCTAACAGGAGGCTCCCGGAGCCCACGATGTCCACGTCGCACTGGAAGAACTCGCGGTACCGCCCGCGGCCGGGCTTCTCCGCGCGCCACACCGGCGCGACCTGGTAGCGCTTAAGCGGCCGGGGCAGGTCTTGGTACTGCGCGGCCACGCGCGCCAAGGGCACGGTCAGGTCGTAGCGCAGGCACACGTCCCGGCCGCCGTTGTCCTTGAAGCGATAGAGCAATTTCTCCGCATCCGCACCGTACTTGCCCACGAGGATGTCCGCGTATTCCAGCGCCGGCGTTTGGAGAGGCTGGAAGCCGAAGCGCTCGAAGACCTGCGTGACTTTGTTGATCATCTCCTGCCGGGGCTGCATCTCCTCGGGCAGGTAGTCGCGGAATCCGCGCAGAATACGAGGCTGGATGACAGCGGGTTTGGGCTCGTCGCTCATGGTTTGGATATTGCGTGCAATCAGTGATTGTAACATTTCAGCCAAGTGCTACAGCCATGCGCAGAAAACGTGGCTGAGCCTTTGGCCGGTCCGGGCGGGTTCGGCCTCTGGGAAGCCCAACGGGCTTCCGTAAACCAGCCCAGGGTTCGCGAGCGAAGCTCGCAACCC
>JAJRTI010000085.1 GCA_024278415.1 Planctomycetota bacterium
GTTGAGCAGTACGAAGTCGTTGATCTGCGCGGCCTCGCGCCAGGCCTCTTCGTCCATGACGCCGTCGATGTCCGGGATGAACGTCGCCTTGGGCACTTCCACGACGCGCGGCTTCTTGAACGACGCCTTCCGATCGGCCAGATCGACGCCGACCGTGACCTTGCCGGTCGCCTGCGGCTCGTTCTTGAGCACGGTGATAAGGAGCCGGCGGTTCGGCGCGACCCAGTCCACGCCGGGCGTGAACCAGACGCGGCCGTCCCAGTCCTTGGGCGCGTAGCGCGCAAGGTCGATGGTGATCTGCTCGCGGTTCGTCTGGTCGATGGTCTTGCACAATTCGATGAACTGGTCGGGCTTGCGGTTCGCGCCCCAGTCGGGCTGCGGCGTGCCGCGCTTCATGTCGAGCAGGCCCATGCTGAGCGCGACGCGCTTGGTGTAGCCCTTGGGCGTGTGGTAGTCGACCATGACGCCCGCGAAAGGCCGCGTGCTGCGCTTGTACGGGTGCAGGTGGTATCGCGTGGCGCGCACGTTGAACTCGCCGTGGAAGGTGTTGCGCACGTCGAGCGTCACCACGCGCATGCCCTCGGCCTCGACCCCGGCGAAGCTGCGGCTCATGAAGCTCGTATACCAGTCCGCGGTGCCGACCTCGAACGTGAGGGTCTCCGGATCGCACTTGGCGACCGGCGCGGACGCGAGCGACGAGTAGTAGATGCTCGTGGCCGCGCGGAGGATCTGGATGCCGCGCACGGTCTTGCCGACGTCCCAGACGCGGCGCTTGGGCGGCAGGGTCTTGGGGAAGACGGTCTTGACTCGGGGCGCGTATTGCGTCGCGGCGATCTTGACGCTTGCGCGCGCCGCCCCGGCCTCGGAGTACGCCGCAAGATCGAGCGTGCCTCCGCGCAGCGCGGCCGGCAGAGGAAGCTCGGTCGCGCCGGGCTCGATGCGCCGGCACAGCACCGGCCGGCCGTCGAGCGCGCCGGCGAGCACGGCTGGGGAATCCGCGCGCAACTGGATGGCCAGCGTCTGCCCAGGGGTGACGCGAGTGGGGCAAGCCAGCTCCATGCGCGGGAGGATGTTCGACGGCCCGGCAACCTGCCAACGGATCGTGTGCGAGCCCTTGGCCACGCGCACCTTGGCGAACCACGCCCCGCCGACCGTGACCGTCTCATGCGCCGCGGCCGCGCCGTCGATGGTGACGGACCGGGCGCCCGCGGGGCTCGCGACGCGCAGAAGCACCTCGCACGCATCTCGGTCGCTGTGAACCACGACGGTGTTCCGGGCCGTGCGCTCGATGCGCACGCCACGCACAGCCGGCAAGTTGAAATGGCAGGGCTGGCCGTCGATGCTCCAGAGCGCGGCCGGCGCCTGCGTGAGCGCGAGCAGCTTGAGCCGTGGGGCGTCGATCGCAACCTTGACCGCGACGCGGCCGTCCTTGCCCACAAGCGCCGGCCGCCAACGCACCGATGTCGTGCGGTCGAGGAACCAGCCGGCCTCGCGATAGACTCGCTTCACTTCCCCCTCTGGCGCGCGGCCTTGGAAAGTCTCCGGATCGGCCAGGTCGAACTCCCACACGTACACCGGCAGCTTCGGATCGAACCCGCACTTCTTCGCGTCCACCGACACGATCTCCGTCGTCGGCTTGTCGTAGTGGCCGATGAGGCCGAGAAGGATCGTGCGGCCCTTGCGCATGGAGTAGCTTTCGAGTTTCGTGAGCGGATTCTTTTGCCAATCGGGCTTGATATCCACGTCCACTTGCTGCGCGCCGCGCAGTTCGTAGCCCGCGTTGATAAACGGCAGTTTCCTGAGCACCTCCATGCTGCCGTGGCCGATGGCCGGGGTGAAGCCCAAGGGGATGAAGTGGTTCACGTACGAGCGGGACAGGCGCTGAATCCAGTAAAGCGGCATGATGACGTAGCCGGGGTCGCTGGAGATGAAGCTCTTGGTGCAGGCCATGAGCCCCGCGTAGTCTCGCCAATTCTCCTCGCGCATCTCCGACCGCGCCTCGATGAAGCTGATGTCCGCGTACGGCGTGGCGCGGCCGTTGAAGAAGAGCGCCTTGTCCGGCCCGGCCTCGCGGCAGACTTGGCGCATCTCATACCAGAAGTTCTCCCAGTCCGCGTCTTGCGTGATCGTGTTCTGCTGCCAGTCGATGAGGTTGGTGGTCTTGGAGCCGTCGAGGTAGATGCAGTCCACGTTCCAGTCGCGGAAGTGATCCGCGTATTGCTTGAGGAGGAAGTCCCGGCAAGGCTTCTTCTCGATGTGGGTCATGTAGTTCGCCGCGCAGCCCGGGAAGAGGTTCACGAAGTTGCCGGCCTTGTTCATGGGCTTGAACCAGTCGGGATGCTGGAGGTAAGGCCGCGCGGCCCAGGCCGCGCTCGTGAGCCACGTGTACACGCCCACCTTCACGCGCGGCGACAGCGCGTGCAACTGCGCGACGAGGCGGCCGATGTGCTCGCCGGTGATCTTGCCTCCGAACGGCCCGCGCATGGGGCCGCGGCTGGGGTAGTCCGTCCACGGGCCCATGACGACCATGAGGATGAGGAGGTTGCCCTCGTCGGTCATCTCGACCAACTGCTGCACGCGCGGCACGATGTGTTCGTCGCAGCCCACGCCGGCGTAGACCTTGATGTCCTCGCGCCACTTGGGCCGCGGGGTGAGTTGCTCGAAGCGCTTGGCCGCGGCCGGCAGCTTGGGATACTCGCGGGCCAGGAAGTCGTCTTGCGATCCCGGCAGGATCATCACGTGCTCCTCGATCGTGGCCGGTTGGCCCGGGCGCAGCGCGACCGTTCGCATGGCCATCTGCCAGCCGGTGGGCGTGTAGTAGAGGCAGTTGGCCGGCTCGACGTATTTCGACAGCCAGGGGAAGAGGAACACGCCGTTCACCTTGTAGCGATAGTGTGCGAGCGTGTAGCCCACGCGGCGGTTCATGAGCAACATGCCCTTGGAGCTGATGCGGTAGCGCGACACGCGCCGCGGCGCGGCGATGTCCGGCGCGGGCACGAGCGGCCCCACGTACCCCGCGCCCATGTAGTAGCCGTCGTCCCGGAACGACCGGCGCAACGACAGGCGCGACGAGATCGTGGCGTAGAGATCCCGCGCATCGCCTTCGTTCACGAGCGTGAGCCTGCGCACGAGCTTGTTGTCCCCGGCCGCGAGGTCGTACTGTTTCACGATGCGCAGGTCCGGCCGCGCTGGGTTGCGGCACTCGACCTGGACCCGGGTGGGGCCGAACTCCAGCACGCGCGTCACCCGATCGCTCCCGGCGTCGAACTCCTTCTCCATCGCCTTCGTCTCGACGAAGTACACGCCTTCGAGCGACTGCACGTACGCGGCTTTCGTCTTCACGTTCCATCCGCCCGCGACCGCGCCGGTCTTCTTGGAGATCGCGAACGCGAGCCGGTCGTTGCCGATGATCCAGTGGGCGTCCGTCTGCTGCGGGAAGGTCCACCGGCCGAGCCTGAGCGCGGCCGGGGCCGCCACAGCCGGCTGGGACGCGATGTCGAACTGGAGGCCGTCGAGCGCGAGGTATTCGCCGGGCGCGTCGAACGCCTTCGCGTAGAACATGATGCGGTTTGCGATGCCCCAGCGCTTGCGCCCGCCAGCCCACTGCCGCAGGTCGAGCGCCAATTCGACGCGCGTCCACTTGTCCCTTGGCGCTTTGACGCTGCGATGCGCGTTGGGCGCGTCGTCGAAGCCGATGTTCACGACGATGCCGTTGGTGATGTTTTGCTTCACCCAGAAACGAATCGTGTCCCGCGGCCCGGCTTGGCGCAGGTCGATGCGCCGGAGGAACCTGAGGCCGCCGTACGTGCCCTGGCCCGCGACTCCCTTGGCCATGACCGCGGTCTTGCCCACCTTGGCGTCGTCGGTGACGTGCAGCGTCGCCTGCGGCGTGCCGGCCTTGGCCTTGGCCACCCAGCCCGCGTCGTGTGCGCGGGTGGCGTCGGCGAATTCGCAGAGGTCCTCGGCCGCGGCGGCCGCGGTCGCCAGGCAAACGAGCGAAGCGAGATGTCTGAGAGAGGCCATGAGGGCGTCTCCTCTTGGAGTTGGCCTCGACGCTGGCCGAGGCGCATGGGCCGCGCGAGGCGCGTCGTTCGATCAATGAACACAAGAGGGATGCGACACTATCGCCGGATCGCGAGCCCTTTTCGCGGAGCACTCTGACGTGCGCGCGGCAAGCGGCGGCTTAGCGCACCTTGCCCCGCGCATCGACGGGCCACACCGCCTCAAGCTTGCCGTCGCGGACGCAGAAGTACTCGTCGTGCAGGTTGATTGTCGTGCAGCAATGGCTGGGGATACACAGCACCCTGTCGCCGGGGCGGAGGGGACACGCGGGGTCGACGATCTCCAGCTTCCCGTGCTCCTCGGACAATGCGGCGAGCTTCGCGGTCGGCACGTCGATCAGCTCCGGCAAACCGAACTCCTCGCTCGCGGCCTTCTTGCCCATGTCCGTCACGACCCATTCGTCCCCGCGCCGGCTAATCACGAGCGACAGCACGAACAGCGCGTTCTCGAAGTCCGGCACGACCGCGCGATACGTCGTGTCCATGACGCAGTATGACCCGGCTTGGATCTCGGTGATGCCCGGCACGTCGCTGGTGATCATGTACGTGCCCGTGCCCGCGGCGCTCACGATCTCGCACTCGACGCCGTTGGCGCGCAGGTTCTCCGCCTCGCCCACAAGCGCCGTTGCGGATTCAAGCGCGATGCGTTTCTTCTCCTCGAAGTCCGGCACGAGCACCGCGTGGCCCTCGTAGCCCATGACCCCGCGGAAGCGGATGCCGTCCATGGCGGCCATGGCCTTCGCGAGCGCGAGCGTTTCGTCGCCGGGTTGCGTGCCGCATCGGGCCATGCCGGTATCGACCTCGATAATCGCGTTCACCTGCATGCCCTGGCCGGCCGCGGCTGCGGAGATCTGCTTGGCGTTCTCCACGTCCTCAACTGCGACGATGACGCCGCTGCGCTTGGCGAGCGCCAGCAGGCGCTGGATCTTGACCTTGCCCACGATCTGGTTGGCGATAAGCAGGTCGGTGATGCCGGCGTCGGCCATGGCCTCGGCCTCGCCGAGCTTGGCGCACGTGACGCCCTGCGCGCCTGCGGCGATCTGCCGCTTGGCGATCTCGGAGCACTTGTGGGTCTTCACGTGCGGCCGCAGGTTGGCCGCGCGGCCGGCCATGAAGTCGGCCATCTTCTGGATGTTGCGCTCGAACGCGTCGAGGTCGAGCAGCAGCGCGGGCGTGTCGAGTTCGTCGACCGGTGTGCCGATGGGAGGGAGGTGCGAGGACATGCGGGTGGATTCTCCTGGAGTGAGAGACCGCTGCTTGGTCGGGGCGGAGGCATTGTAGGCCCGCGTCCCAGACGAGTCAACGCGGGCGGCGTCGGCAACATCCTCCGGGAGGATTCCCCACGGCAACAGTGGGCCATCATTCCCCCATTTCGTCCCCCTCGCCCGCCTTCACGGGCAGCTCCCCCAGCCACAGCCCCCCCACGAGCGCA
>JAJRTI010000883.1 GCA_024278415.1 Planctomycetota bacterium
CCGCGACACCTCCCGCGGCAAGCCGCTCACGTACACAATCGAACTGTTCGACGCGGCCGGCAAGCGTTGCTTGGGACACCACCTCGTGGACGTCACTGTGCGCGACTCGAAGGGCTCGATCCGCACGCGCTTTGGCGGCCGATGGGCGACGACAGGGGGCCGGCTCGTGCGGAGTGTGGAGGCGCCGGTGAACGCGCGGCAGGGGGAATGGCAAATCGTGTGCAAAAGCGCTGACGGGCGTTTGGCGGCGCGTGCGAGTTTGACGGTGCGTTGATCCAAAGTAGCGCCTGATTCCGGATCGTCTCTGGTCTGGACGGCCACGTCCGTGAGCAGTCAGACGGGTCCGACCTGTCTGACCTGTCTGACTACTGGCGCGGCCGGCTGGCTTAGAACGGAAACCCCTCCCCGTACTCGGCGTCCGACAGATCCTTGAGGAACTGCCCCACGCGCTCGACGACGATCTCGAGCAGCTTCTCGCCCTTCTCTTGCGTCGCTTGCCTGGGGTCGCCCACGCCGGTGTCGGGGGTGAGGTGCTTCCATGAGCGCGTGGACCACGCGTAGCCCTTGTTGAGCCCCTCGATGGCCGTGGGGCGCACGCGGCCCGTGCCGCAATGCTCCATGTGCACGAACTCGGGGAAGAGCGCGAGCGCGACGCTGGTCTCGACCTCGTCCGCGTGGTCGCCGATGTGAGTGAAGATCTCGGGGAGCTTGTCCGCGCTGAGTTTCCACCACTCGACCGTGGATACAAACGCGTCGACCGCGCCGAAGAGGTCGCGCACGAGCACGCGGAAGTCGTTGCCGCCGTGGCCGTTGAAGATGACGAACTTGTGCACGCCGTGGCGGGCCATGGCCCTCACGATGTCGCCGACGATGATGTTGAGCGTGGCCTGCGGCACGTGCACGGCCAGGGGGTAGCCCATGGTGTTGCTGTTCACGCCGTAGGGGAGGGTGGGCAGCAGCGCGATCTTGGCGCCCCTCTCATGCGCGGCCGCGCAGCACCGGTCCGCGATCTTCGTGCAGTGGAACGCGTCGCAGCCGTAGGGCAGGTGCAGGCCGTGCGGCTCGCACGCGCCTACGGGCAGCACCGCGACCTCGAAGTCCCTGTGGCGCACTTGCTGGTACGTGATCTCCTGGAGTCGCCAAGGCTTCATGGGGTGGCTCCTTGCGGCTTCTTCGGCTGGCGCGAGCCGGCGGGTTTGAGAGTGATGATGCGCAGCAGTTTCTGGGCCTCTTGGTCTTGGTAGTCTTGCTCGAGCGCCATAAGGCACTGCGTGTACGCCTTGTCGTATTGCCTCGCCAACGCGTACGCCTTGGCAAGGAGCGTGTGCGCGCCCTTGAGCTTGGGGTCGCTTTTGAGGCCGGCCTCGATGGCTTCGATCGCGGTCTCGGGTTTGTTCATGGCGAGGAGGGCTCGGCCCATCTCCAGGTGCGCGGCCGCCAGGTTGGGGTCGAGTTTGAGTGCGCGGCGCAAGTGGTGCATGGCCTCCGCGTCCTTTTTGCCGAGGCGCACGCAGGTGGCGCCCAGGTAGTAGCGGATCTCCGCGTCGCGGTAGTCCTCGGCCAAGGCTTTCTTGAGCAAGCGGTAGCTGCCCATGTAGAAGCCCATGTTGTAGCAGGCGATGCCGCAAACCTTGTACGCGTCCGGGCCGGGCGGAGGCCGGTTTTCGATGAACGGCCCGGCCTTGCCCGCGGCGAGCAGGTCGCCGAACAATTCGTCGCCCGCTTGGGTCTTGATCTCCGCATGGCGCGCGATCATGACGCTGAGCGCGTCGAACTTTTGGCGCAGCCGTTTGGCCAAGCCAGGGTCGGGTGTGATTTGCCGTCCTACCACGAGCCGCTGGACGAGAGCGTTGCGGAACTGGGACACGAGCAGCAGGTTGCGTGTGAGCGTGGGCTTGAGCAGCGACCGCGCGGCGCGGCGTTCGAGGGCCGGGTTGGCGCGCGTGACGAGCGGCCCGTCGCCGGCATAAGTGGCGATCTCGCGATCGGTCATGAGCAGCAGCGCACAGAGTTCGAGCGCAGCTTGCGGCGCTCTCAGGCCCAGACGCTTGCGCAGGGCCGGCGTGTTGAGTCGCTTCGCAATCGAGTCGAGCTTCAGCGGCTCCCGGGTCTTGCGGCCGGTGAGCACGACTTGGTTCGCGCACATCCACACTTTGGGTTGCTCGAAGACGGCGGCCAACGTGCGCAGGCCGGCCTTGAGCCCGGCTTCGCCGATGTGGTCCAAGGGCAGCCACGTGGCGAAGACGCCCGTAGCGCTCAGCGCGTCGCGGCAGTGTTCGAGGTGCGAGCGACTCCACTGTTGGCCTGAGCCCAGCGGCCAGGCCGCGCGGGGCGCGGAGAGGATGACGTCATAGAGGCCCGTCTTGCCTCTGAGGAATTGCCGCGGCCGGCGCGGCGCGAACTGCACCGGCGCCGCGTCAGGCAGCACGTTCTTCTCCACGCCGAGCCATTGCGCCGCCGCGCGCATCTGCGGCCTGGGCTCGACGCAGGTGATGGCGCGGAAGCCGCAGCTCACGAGCGTCGCGAGCGCCCCGCCATCGCGGAGGCCAAGCTGGAGCGCCGCGCCGCGGCCGGAGGTGAGCGCGGTTGGCAGGAGCGCGAGCAACTGGGACAGGCTCTGGTCCGCGCGGTCCGTGCTGGCGACCTCGGCGCCGTCCACGATGAGCCGCCTGAGTTGGGGCTCGGCCTGCGTGACCGCGATCCAGCCGTGCCGGTCGACCGCATGGAACAGCAGCATCGGCTGGAAGGGGGGCTGTCTTTTCTTGCGCTTGGCGCCCGGTTTCTTGGTCTGCTCTCGTGGTGCGAGCACGCCCCGGGCCGAAGGCCAGGAGAGTGCGCGCGCAACAAGCTTCTTGTCTGACGGCGGGTGAAGGCTAGCGACGATGAGCAATGCTATTGCGACAGCGGACGCGATGAGCAGGCGCGCCTTGGCAGGAAGCGGGGCGACGCGTGCGAGGCCCCACGTCCCCACGAGCCAGAGCAGGCCCGCGGCGACGAACGCTCCAGCCGCGAGGCCGACGTATTCGACGACGAGCCAATGCGCGATCGCACCCCCTAGCACGAGGCCGGCTGTTGGAACGGCGGCTGCGTACAGGCGTTTGACAAGCCGTCTGTGCGCCGTTTCAGTGGGTGGCGTGCCGGCGCACGCGGCCGCGAACCCGCCCAACAGGCCGCACGCCAAGCCCATGGGGGCGAGGGTGATGACGATGGCCGTGAGCATGAGTGGCCACGAGTCGCCGGCGGACGCGATGATGTCTCCGGCCGTGGGGCTGGCCAGCCGCGGCATAAGCGCCACGGCCAAGGCCATGAGCATCAGCCCGCCGGCCGCCGCCGCTGGCCCCCAGCCGGGGCGGCGCCTCGCCGCCCGGCCGGTTCGCCAGCCGGCCGCGCCTGCCAGCACGAGCCATGCGAGCGCGGCGAGATAGGTGTACGCGGCCGCGGGCGTATAGAGCGGCATGAGGTGAAACGCGACGC
>JAJRTI010000884.1 GCA_024278415.1 Planctomycetota bacterium
GGCGAACGCCCTTGCACGGGGCTATGGAATGTAGCGCTTTCAGCGCACCGATCCCGCGGCCTCGCCCCATCACCGTGCAGCACGTTGCCGCCACCCGCATGACTCGCCTGCGAGCAGAGATGGACCGTGGAACCACGGTGTCGCGTGTGTCCAGTTGACAGCCAGGCCCCAGGGGCTTCGGCGACATGGCGCATGCGCTCTCAGCCCGCCTGCACGTCCGCCCACGCACCGGCCGCCGCGGATCGGCGGATCGCCTCGCACACGCGGATCACCGCCATGCCGTAGTCGCCTTGGATCATGGGCTCGCGCTTGCGGATCGTGTCGAACAGCCATTCGTGATGCGCGTGGCCCGTGGGCCTGCCCGGCAACTCTGGCTTGGTCCACTCGAACTTGCGGCTCTCCGCGCCGGGCTGGCCGGACAAGTGCGCCACCGCGATGTCTTCGCCCGTTCGTGGCACGCGTACCAACACCGACCCGTCCGTGCCGTACACCTCCGTCTGGAACCGCGACGTGCCCCCGCGCTGCGACCACTGCACCTCGTGGCTCACCGTCGCGCCGCCCGAGAGTTCGTACAGCATCCACGCGTTCAACTCTCCGCCCTGGAGCGGCAGGTCCAGGTTCGGCAAGTCCGCCGCCACGCCGGCGCCGGACGACTCGTTGCCCTCCACCTCCAGCTTCGACACCACGCGCACGATCTCCTCGCCGGTGAGCGCACGGATCAGCGCGATGCCGTGTGCGCCGATGTCCATCATCGCTCCGCCGTAGCTCGGCGCGGTCTCACGCGGATTGCCGGTCGCGTTGCGCTGCCGCAAGAAGTCGATCCGGCCGATCCTGCCCGACTTCACCCACTCCGCCGCGGCCAGCGACTCGTCGAAGAAACTGTGCATGAAGCTCGTGATCAGTTGCACGCGATTCGCCCTCGCCGTGTCGACCATCTCCTGCCCCTCGCGCAGCGTCGCCGCGAACGGCTTCTGTTGGAATACGTGCTTGCCGGCCTGCATGGCCGCTGTGGAGATGAGCGCGTGCGTGTCGATCTTTGTGAACACGCAGACCAAGTCTATGTCATCCCGGCTCACGGCCTCCTGATAGTCGAGCGTCCAGGCCTTGGCGCCGAACTTCTCCGCGGTCTGCTTGGCCTTGTCCTCGACGATGTCGCACGCCACGACAAACTCGCCGCCCGCCATCGCGGCCATCGCCGGCAGGTGGTAGTTGTTCGCGATGCCGCCACACCCGACGACTGCGTAACGAATCGTGTCCATTGCGTTCTCCTTTGTCTTGCCATGGGGAAGGCCGGCCATCTTACACGATTGCCAACGCACGGCTCAACTGGCGCTTGCCTCCACAGAGCAGGAGGTTCCCCATGCGCGCCGCCTATAGTGCGCTCACGTCAGTGAGCCTCCGCCGGGGCGCGTGGGCGTCAGAAGGCTCACTGACGTGAGCGCTACAGGCGCAGACGCGCGGGGGGGCGCCCCAACTTTTGCGGCAGGGCCACCTCTTTCACATCCCGCTTGTCCGAAGTCGCCCAGCCATATCGCCCTCCGGGAATCAGGTCGCCAATCCTGGGGAAAACCCTGCCACACAGGTCTTGACAACACTCATGGCGACGAGCAGAATAGCCGGAGTTTGGAAACTCCGGCTATTTCCCGCAGGGCCATGCAACGGAGGTTTTCGTATGGATTTCTTGATCAAACTGTTTCGCTCCCTCTCTCACACCATGCGGCTTCGCATCATTCAGTTCGTTATCTCTCATCCCGAGGCGACGTTGAGTGAGATTGCCGATGCCTTGGGCATGTCGAAGTCCGAAGCCTCCAGGCATGTTAGCCTACTGGCATCCGTTGGTGCAATTGAGTCTCGTCCATCGGGCCGGTTCCTGCTTGTAAATGCGGCAGATCCGAGAAGTTCGGAGCATTCAGTGCTAAGAAAAGTTCGCCGTCTCTTGACGAAATACCTTGACGAGGGGAGCTTGCGCGAGGCCAGCGATGCCCTCCGCCTTGGCGCAGGAAAACAGAACTGGAATGCTCTGTTGGCCGCGATGTGTTTCGAGTTCACAGCCTACACCAACCTCAGGCGACTTCTCCTATTGCGTCTGCTCTCCGAACAAGGTCCCATGGACTCTGCGGCTGTCATGCAGAAGATTGGCCTGTCACAAGCGGCCATGCGTCGCCATGTCGACAAGCTCCTGCGTCGCGGAATCTTGTCTGAAACAACGCCGGGGAGACGCAGCCAATACAGCATTGTGAATCGG
This sequence comes from Planctomycetota bacterium, assembly GCA_024278415.1. The sequence continues at coordinate 2,246 of JAJRTI010000884.1, forward strand.
CCGGAGGCGCCGTTCAGGCGGGAGCTGTTGGCCGTGATGCGGGCGCATCTGGCACAAATCCAGTAAGCCGTGGCCAGGGGGGACAGCCATCACCCCAGTGGGCAAGCTCTGGCTGAGTGACTGGCCAGCGTACGCAAACCAGACGATGTGGGCATCCAGACTTCTCAAGTGACCACGTTATGGCGGCCGCTGCCTGTCTCGTCTGACCTCCATCTGGTGGCTGATTCTTGACCACTTCAGTCCTCTGCAATACGGGCGCAGGCGAAAGGGGCTGTAGCCAAGTGACCAATGACAGCGCCCCTGGCCGCGGCGCGAAATAGCCGGAGTTTCCAAACTCCGGCTATTTCGCGCCGCGGCCGATCTGTTGCACGTCGCCAACATCGTTGGTAGTCTTCTGGGCCAAGCGTCGCGAACGTAGTGAGCCAAGCCTCGCAACGACAGACCAAGAGAAGCGCTACCATCCTGGCAAATCCAAGAAGAGGAACTCCATGGCCGCCCTGCCCCAACTGGAAGCCGTGTCCATCCGCAAGGTCTTTGACGACGGCAACCACAACGCGTTTACCGACCTCTGCCGGTTCAACGGCCGGCTCTACCTCACGTTCCGCAGTTGCCCCGGCGGCCACGGCGTGCTGCCCACGGCCAAGGTCGTGGTGCTCGCGAGTGACGACGGAGGCGAGTGGGAGCAGGTCTTCGAGTTCAACGTGCGCGACCGCGACACGCGGGATCCCCATTTCCTCGTGTTCAACGACACGCTGTTCGTGTACACCGGCACGTGGTTGTGCGATCCTGCGGCCCCCGACACGCGCGACCTAAACGACCACCTGGGCTATGCCGCATGGAGCAAGGACGGTGCGGCGTGGGAAGGGCCGCAGTTCCTGGAGGGCACGTACGGCCACTACATCTGGCGCGCGGCCGCCTACGCCGGCAAGGCGTACCTCTGCGGCCGGCGCCGGCGCGAGTTCATGCATAGCATCCCCGATGAGTCCAAAAAGGAGTGCATTCAGTCCGCGCTGCTGGAGAGCGACGATGGGCTGGTGTGGAAAACGGCCGGGCTGTTTGCCGAGGATTATGGCGACGAGACGGCGTTTGTTTTTGAGGACGATGGATCGGTCGTCGCGCTGGTGCGCGGCGCGGGCGCGCCGGCCACGCGGCTTTGCCGCGCGCAGCCTCCATACCAGGACTGGAGCCGCGTCGACCTTGGCGTGTACGTGGGCGGGCCGCTGCTCGCCAAGTGGGGCCAACGCTACCTCGTGGGGGGCAGGAAGATGGCCGACGATCGCGGGCCCAAGACCGTGCTCTATTGGCTTGTCGACGACCAACTCGAACAGATCGTGGAGCTGCCAAGCGGCGGGGACAACTCGTATCCCGGCTTCGTGCCCGTGAGCGACACCGCGGCCCTGCTGTCGTACTATTCCAGCCACGAGGGCAGTGGCAACCAGTACGCACCGTCCTCAATCTACCTTGTGGACCTGAAATTGGGTTGAGATGGGCGAGTGCGCGAGCAGGCAGCGCCAGCGTTGACATCCCCTGCCCGGGTGCGTAACCTTAAGTTTTCACCGCCTGACTTCAGCAGCTACCAGGAGGAGCCTCGTGAAAGTCATCTTCATCATGGCCGACACATTCCGCCGCGACCATTTGGGCGCGTACGGGAACAAGTGGATCCACACGCCCCACCTCGACGCGCTCGCGGCCAAGTCCACGCTGTTCGAGCACGCGTACATCGGCTCGTTCCCCACCATCCCCAACCGCCGCGACATCATCCTCGGCACCGGCGACAAGAGCGTGCCCTTCAACCAGTGGCGGCAGATCGACGATGACGAGGTGACGCTCGCGGAGCGGCTGAAGGAAAAGAAGATCACCTCCATGCTCGTGACGGACACGGCCAACAGTGTCACGAACGGCCGCAACATGTACAAGGGCTACACCTCATGGCAGTTCAACCGCGGCCAGGAGGGCGATCCGTGCTGGACCAATGCAAACGTGGATCTGGTGTGGCCCGTCGAGCCGTACCAGATCCGCTACAACGCGGACCGCTGGCTCCAGGTGTTGACGAACCGCGCGGATCGCCGCGTAGAGGAGGACTGGTTCGCGCCGGGCACGTACAAGGTCGCGATCGAGTGGCTGAACCGCAACTACAAGCGTAAGGACTTCTTTCTGTGGGTGGAGACGTTCGATCCCCACGAGCCGTGGGATCCGCCCCAGTGGTATACCGACAAGTACGACCGCGGATTCAAAGGCCGCGTCTTCGATGCACCCACGTACGGCCTGCGCAAGAAGATCGGCATGTCCGACCGCGAGTTGAAGAACCTCCGCGCACGGTACGCCGGCGAGTGCACCATGGTCGATGCGTGCGTAGGCAGACTCATCGCCGCGCTCGATCGCCTCGGCATCGCCGACGAGACCCTGATCATCTTCACGAGCGACCACGGCGCGTACTTCGACTATCCCGGCGACAACGGCCTCATCTGCAAGCCGCTCACCACCGGCGCGGACGGCATGTGCATGTCCGCGGGAGGGCCCATGAAGGAGCCCAAGCAGCACCGGCCCGCGTTCACCGGCGTGGCGCGCATCCCGCTCATCATCCATCTGCCCGGCCAGCGCAAGGGCCGACGCGCAAAGCAGATCGTGCAGCCGTGGGATCTGACGCCGACCGTGCTCGAGGCGTTCGGCATCAAGAAGCCCGGCGAATTCATCGGCCACTCGCTCATGCCGATGTGCCAGGGCAAGAGCAACGGCACACGCTACGCGGCCGTGCTCGGCAACAACGGCATGCCTGAGGTCATGAACCCCAACTGGCTCTACGCGGTCTGGCCGGGCGGCCAGCGGCCTAAGGTGCTGATCGACCTGAAGAAGGATCGGGCGCAGAAGAAGAACCTCGCGGACAAGAGCCCCGCCACGTGCAAGCGGCTACACAAGGAGATCGTCGCCGCGCTCACGGAGATGGGCGCGAGCGAGGAGTTCCTTGCGAGGTTTGAGTAGCTGTGAATCGTTTCCACAACGCACCTCAGGCTAGGCAGAGCTGAGCTTGACCACTGTCAGCAGCGCCGTTACACTCCGGGTGAAACGCTCGGTGTCGAGAGATAGATTGTAAGCGAGCCAAGAGGATGGCGAAGGACGAGAAACCTCTGCCCGACGCGACGGCTGAGCCGGTGGCGGATTACGCCGCTGCGACCCCGCGCGCGAATGTCGAGAACAAGAACCTGGCGCAGTGGCGCAAGGAGGCGGCATATTTCGATGCTCTCATGCCCAAGCTGTGGCAAGACTCGAAGCTTCGCCACAAGTACGTCGCGGTTAAGGGACAGAAGATTGTGGACTTCGATGAGGACAAGATCCGCTTGGCGGGAAGAGTGCTCGACAATTACCCAGGGGAGGTCGTGTTTATCGAGCGGGTAGAGGCAGGGGCATCCGGTGTGGAGTTGTCCGGGCCGGAGGTGCGCCCGTGAGATTTGACTACTCCAATGACCTTTTCCCCCCTGCGTTGGTGCTTCCCGCTTGGGTGAGAGCGAGAGGTTCGCAGATCGCGCTGCCATTGCCGGCCAAGGTGGATACAGGAGCGGGGATAACCGTCCTTCCCGAGCGCATCCAAGGAGAACTCGATTTGATGCCGCTGGGGAGGGTGATGTGTTACGAGGCGCTCAACGACCGTCCTCAACAGCGGCAGACTTACTTTGTGGAGATGTCGCTCGATCGCGAGAGCTTTGTCCTGGTGGAAGTCATTCTCGCACCGAAGGCCAGGGGCCTGCTGGGCCGCGACGTGATCAACGACTACGACCTGCACGCATATCCACGGCAGGGATATTTTGAGCTTCATCGCGCCACGAACGCCCCTACCTGAACATGTGGAGGGAAGACCACAGAACGCATAGGGTCGCCAGATGATTCGCAATTGAACCAAGATGATGCCGGAGGACGAGACACTCGCACCGACTGCAGCGCCCAAGGCTTTAGCGGCCACGTGGCTGACATCCTCAACGTTCGCACCGAGGACGTGGGAATGCTTCTGTGGCCTCGCTTTGCCTGTCCCATAGGAACCGTTGGAGAGTAGGGCGCTGCCCTCACGGCCAGTGCGCACTCAATACTTCCGTAGCCAAACCAAACAGCTGACCACCACACATAGGAGCCGCCAATGTCCGACCTGAAGAAGGCCTACCGTACCGTCATGGACGACCACTTCCCCGAGGAAATGACCATCACTTTCGGCGACCAGAAGCTGGTCTACCGCAAGCGCACGTGGAAGATCCAAGATGAGGGCGGCGTGGTCGTGGAGAAGGGCCTACGCTACGGCGAGAACCCGGGCCAAGAGGCCGCGCTCTACGAACTCGTCAACGGCAACCTGGTACTCGGCGATTGCCAGTTCATCCGGCCCGGCAAGGGCCTGGTGAGCTGCATCAGCGAGGAGGCCATGCTCCAGTTCGGCAAGCACCCGGGCAAGACCAACCTCACCGATATCGACAACGCACTCAACATCCTCAAGTACCTCACCAACCGGCCCGCGTGCTCCATCATGAAGCACAACAACCCGTGTGGAGTGGCGGTGGCCGATGCGATCGCCGAGGCTTACTTCAAGGCGAACCGCGCGGACCGCATCGCCGCGTTCGGCGGGTGCGCGGCCTGCAACCGGCCCATCGACAAGGCGGCCGCGGAGTTGATGAGCGAGAACTACCTCGAAGTCGTCGTCGCGCCGGACTATGAAGAAGGCGCAGTCGACATCCTCGCGAGCCGCAAGAACCTGCGCATCGTTCGCATCGCCGCGATGGAACGCCTGGCCGAGTGGGCGAACGAGCGGTTCGTCGACTTTAAGTGCCTCATCGACGGCGGCATTGTCGTGCAACAGTCGCCTCTCAACATCATCCGATCCGCGGCGGATTTCCAGATTGCCACGGCCACCAAAGGGGGCGTTGAATACAAGATCGAGCGCCAACCCACCGAAGCGGAATTGGCCGATCTGCTCTTCGGCTGGCAGGTCGAGCAGGGCATCACGTCCAACTCGGTCATCTACGTGAAGGACGGCGTCACCGTGGGCATCGGCACCGGCGAGCAGGACCGCGTGGGCGTGGCTGAGATCGCAGTGTATAAGGCCTACACAAAGTACGCGGACGCGATCTGGGCCGAGCACGAGAAAAACACGGACGGCCTGTCCTACAACGAACTCAAGGACCAGGCCAAGACCGACCCGGCCGCGTCGGAGTTGAAGAAGGAGATCGACGACGCAACGGCCGCGGCCAAGGGCGGGCTCCTCGGCTCGGCCATGGTGTCGGACGCGTTCTTCCCCAAGCCCGATGGCGTGCTCGTGGGCATCGAACAGGGCGTGACCGCGATCGTGCAGCCCGGCGGATCGATTGAGGACCACGAGGCCATCCGCGCGTGCAACGAAGCCGACCCGCAGGTGACGATGGTCTTCACCGGCCAGCGCGCGTTCAAGCACTAGCACGCCACGCAATGTCCTGGCTTAGTCGCAAGGTTCCTCTGCCAAATGATGAGAGATGAGAGATGAGGGATGAAAGGCCCTCATCCCTTCATCTCTAATCTCTAATCCGCCTATAGACGGCACAAAGCTCTCTGGAGCCCAACCATGTCTTTCCGAGTCGGACTGATCGGCCTGCACGGCCACCAAGGCGCATTGCTCAACGGATGTCAGGCGCTCGACGACTGCGAGTTCGTCGCGATCTGCTGCGACGACGCGCCCAAGCTCGAGGCGTTCAAAAGGAGCGAACTCGGCCAGCAGGCGCGCGCGTACACCGACTACCGCGAGATGCTCGATCAGGAGCCGCTCGACATCTGCGGCGTGTGCAACATCAACAACCAACGCACGCAGATGCTCATCGACCTCGCGGAGGCCGGCATTCATATCCTCAGCGAGAAACCGCTTGTGACGTCGCTCGACGATCTCGCCAAGGTGCGCGAGGCTGTCGACGCGAGCCCGTCGCGGCTTTCCATGCTCCTCACCATGCGCTTCACGCCTGCGTATGAATCGGTCCACGACATCATCGCCAGCGGCGCCATTGGCACGGTGGCGCTCGCAACCGTGCAGAAGTCGTACAAACTCGGCGACCGGCCGCAGTGGCAACGCGCCCGCGAGACGTTTGGCGGCACGATCCCCTTCGTGGGTATCCACGCGCTCGACCTGGTCCGTTGGTGCACCGGGCTGGAGTTCACCGAGGGCATGGCGTACCATAGCAACGCGGCGCATCCGGAGATCCGCGAGATGGAGGATAACGCATCCGTCGTCGTGCGGCTCGCCAATGGCGGCACCGCAACCGCCCGCATCGACTACTGCCGGCCCGCGCCCGCACCTACCCATGGCGACGACCGCCTGCGCGTGGCCGGCAACAAAGGCGTCGTCGAGGTCGTCGAGTGTGGCACGAAAGTCATCCTCATGACCGAAGATGAGGAGCCGCACGAGGTGCCCTTGCCCGAACCCACGGATTTCTTCGCGGACTACGTCGCCAGCGTCAAAGGCGAGCGCAAGCACCGCATCGCCGCGGCCGACGCGTTCCGCATGACCGAGATCACCCTCAAGCTGCGCGAGGCCGCGGACGAGGGCCACTTGGTGAAGCTGTAGACGAATGGCGGAGAAACGCAAGCGCGCAGAAACGCGGAGGTGCGGAGAGAAGGAACGCTCCGCCTCGGATACGAAACCGCTGCTGGCCGTCTGCGCCGCGCTCGTGCGCGACGGCAAAGTGCTGCTGGGCAAACGGTCACAGGAGAAACCGCTTGACCCGCTCAAGTGGGCGCTCTTCGGCGGGCACGTCGAGCCGGGGGAGGCGCATGACGATGCGATTCGCCGGGAGTTGCGCGAGGAGTTGGGGATCGACGCCGAAGAAATCGAGTGTATCGGCACGCTGCCGGAGAGCGGCGAGAAACTTCGCTGCCTGACCGACGTGTACGTCGTCACAAAGTGGCGGGGCGAGCCCCGGAACCTGCAAGAGCACGATGAGATTCGCTGGGTCTCACCGGAAGACTTCGGAACGCTCGACCTGTCGCCGGGGCTGGCGGCCATCGAGGAGCAGTTAGGCCTGTTCGACGCGATTCGCCGGCTCTCGAGCCGCGCACACCCCCCGCGGCGTGGGTTCAAGAATCTGGCGATCAACTTGAGCTTGCTTCTCGCGGCGTCGCTGGTGACGCTCGCGGCGATGGAGGGCGTACTGCACTACATGAACAAGCCCCTGCTGTTGGTGTGTGGGTGGAAGTCCGACTCGATCGCCAGCGAGTTGAACCAACTGGGCTACCGGGGACACCCCATCCAGTACTCCGACGATGACCACGTGATCGTGCTGCTCGGCGACTCTCACGTACAGGCGAATGCGTGCTCCTACGACTGGATGCCTGAGCGCAGGTTGGAACACTACCTCCGCCGCGCCGGCCACAAGGTCCGCGTCTTTTCGATTGCGTCGTTTGGCTATGGCCAGGACCAACAGCTTCTCGCGTTGCGCGAGTACTTCGCGCACCACCGCGCGGACACAGTGCTGTTGTGGCAGACGCCGGTCAACGACGTGTGGAACAATACGTTCCCCACGCTCATGCCCGACATCTGCCCGCCGAAGCCCACGTTTTGGCTCGAAGACGGCAAGCTCTGCGGACCCACCGCAGCCATCGGCGAGCGCCTGGAGCGCTTCCACCTCCAGGCCCTGTGGCGCCGCGTGTTCGGCACGGGCATCAACGACGCGTGGGAGGCGCGTCTGCCGCGGGCCTACCAGCCGCTTGCCGGTTATGAGGGGCCCGTCGATACCACCTGGCAGCAACACTGGGACCGCAATTACGGGATGATCCAGCTCGAACGCCTCGACCGCGACAAGCATCACTGGTCGATGTATCTCACGCCCCCCAGCCCACGGATTCAGTACGGGCTCGACCTCACCCGCCGGCTCCTGCACGAAATCGAATCCCTCTCCCGTTCGCACGGCGCCGCTTTCGTCCTTTTCCGAGTCATATTCCCCTCGCCGCCAGGCGCCGTGCGCGCGATCCACGACGAACGCGTGTATGTGCTCAACGGCAAATACTACCGCGCATCGGGCCAACAGTTCCGGGACAACGTGGCCTACCTGCAGAAGGGTTTCAAAGGTTTCGAGGTCGCCGTGGAGACGGAGAAGTGGCGCGTGGGGCCGGAGGATGCCCATCTGAACGAGCACGCGACGGACGAGGTCATGGCCAAGGTGGCGGCGAAGGTGGGAGCGATTCTGGCTGGCACGCGCTGACGTCGTGTCTGCGGACACGATGCAATTCCCGCATGCTGGCGCATGCGGCTACCCTGCCTGCGCCGCGCACGGCGCGGCAGGCAGGCGCATCGCGTCCCCAGGCGCCTACTTCCCCCACCGCAACCACACCGCGCGCCAGTCCTGCGACGCAAGCTTTAGCCGAAGCGTCGCGCCTTCCATGGGCAGCGGCTCACCGGTCATGCCGTCGCTTGCTTGGAGCGGGGCATCGATACCCAGCGCCTCTGTGTCGAGCGCCACGGCCACCTCCGCGTCCTCGCGGCTCAAGTTCGCCACGTACGCGAGCACGCCGTTCTTCGGGTGGCGGAAGAGGCTCGCGTAGCAGTCCTTGGGCGAGACCTGCACGTACTTGGCGTTGCTCCAGTACGGCAGCCATTGCGCTTGCTTCACTCCGAATCGCTCGCGCAGGCGCCAGAGCCCTGCGCAGAGCGCCAAGTCCGCTGTGCGCTCAGGGCGCACGGGCACGTCGTGGAGGATCGCGAGCGCCCAACACTTGCGGTACTCGCCCAGAATGTAATAGAGCAGATCCGCCGGCACGCCCCAATTGTAGCCCATGAACTCCGTGCGGAAGCGGTCGAGCGGCAGCGCGTCGGTCTTGAACTTCGCGCCGCGGCGGAGCTGCTCGCCATTCCAGTAGCTCGTGGCGAACGCGAGCGCGGGCGCGTGCATCGCGTCGTACACGTGCACGTCCACGATGCCGTCCGGCTTGCGCTGCTTGATTGCGGTGTAGAGCCGGCGAATGAGCCGGCGCACCGCGAACACGGGGTACGTCGGCCCGATCGTGCCGTCCGGCTTGCGATACCCGCACCCGTGCGCGGTGTTCGCGCAGGGCAGCGCGCGGGTGGTGCTGTCGAGATACACGCCGTCGATGCCGAACTCGTCGACCATGCGCGCAACGCCGTCGACGATGAAGTCTTGCCAGCAGCTTCGCGGGCACGCGATGAACGCCATTTGCCCCGGCAGGCCGGGCATCGTGAGCGGGTACGGGATAAGCGGCTTGACCGCCATCTCGTCCTTGAACGCCTCGGCCTCCGGCGCGAGTTCCGACATGAGGAACCCGCCGGTGTACGGCACGCCCTGAAGGCCGTGCTTGTGCAGCGCGTTCATGAGCCGCCGCGCTTCGTCCTCATACCCCAGCGGCCACGGGTACGCGAACGGCCGCCACCATCGCAGGATGAGCATCGCCCGCGCGCCCAGGTCTTGGTA
>JAJRTI010000885.1 GCA_024278415.1 Planctomycetota bacterium
GCGAGGAGGCCCCAACCGGCAAAGGCCGCCGCACGATATCGATCACCGACGGCCAGACCTGCCGGGTGCTGATCCCGGGCAGAAGCGTGCGCGTGCTCCGCTTCTTCAAAGATGCGCCGCGGCCCCGGCCCGTGGCCCAGTTGCCCCCCCTTCAAGTTGTCTCAGGTAGCCGGCTCAACCAGCACACTGTGCCTGAAGTCACCCGCACGCAAGGGATGCGCATCGGACTGTGGCCGGTCGAGATCCTCCCCAAACGCATGGTCAAACTCACGCTGCTTGGCAAACCCCTCCGCGCGCGAGAGACGACCGAGTGCGAGCTGGAGTATCGCCTCGCGCCGGAGGACGCGGGCTTTCGCCTGCGGCTCATGCTGCCCGAAGGCGTGTGGGCGCAGCCCTCGCCCGTCGTGACGCCGGACCCCGGCGCCATGTCCGGCCGCGTGCGCATGCTGCTGCGTGCGACCAAGCGGCTCCAGGGAGGCGCACACCGCATTCCAGTGGTCATCGAACGCGAGCTAACCGCAGGCCGGTTGCCGGCGCTGGCCCCGCGCAAGGAGTTTCCCCTGAGCCCGCCCGAGCCTGTCAAAGTCGACGGCGACTTGGCAGACTGGAAGGACGCCGACTGGGTTGTGCTCGACGGCAAGACGGGCAACAACCTGTCCGAAGGCAAGTGGGCCGGGCCCAAAGACCTCTCGTGCAAGGCCGCGGTGCGCACGCGCGGCGGCAAGCTCTACCTCGCGTTCGACGTGACGGACGACGTGCACCACCCACCCGCGTTCGGCCGCGAGATTTGGCGCGGCGACTGCATCCAGATCGACTTCGACCCCCTGCTCGACTCCGGCGCCAAGCTCGACGGCAACGACATCGAACTCGCGGCCGCGCTCACCCAGGCCGGCCCCAAACTGTTCTTCTGGACGCGGCCGCCCAAGTCGCACCAAGTGGCGATCGTGCGCAAGGATGGGCGCACGGTCTACGAACTCGCCCTGCCTGTGAGCTTCGTCGCGGGAAACGGGCAGTCGCCCCTCACGAACCCAATCGGCTTTTCGTTCACGGTCAACGATGCAGACGCGGCCGGCGCGTTCGAGGGCTGGCTCGAATGGACACCCGGCATCTGCGGCAAAAAGAATCCGGCCATGTTCGGCCTGCTCGCGCCGTGAGGCCGGCTGGTTAGTAGCCGCATGCGCCAGCATGCGGGCGGATTACCAGTTTTCTACATGGAGCCTTCGCATGTCCGACAACATCCCCGTCGCCGCGCACCCTTGGGTCTACGCGGCCAAGCAGCCCGAGTACGACATCCTGCCCATCCTCGACGCCATCTTCACGGACATGGCCTACGCGGGCCTCGACGGCATCGAGTTGATGCACACCACGTTGCGACACGACGCCGCGGTGGATCGCATCGCCGAATTGAAGGCCAAGCACGGCCTGGACGTGATCGGCTCGTCCTTTGGCGGGACCTTCTGGAACGAAGAGGGGCAGCGCGAGGCCATTGCCGACGCGGAGTTGATCGTCCCGCGCCTCGCTCAAGTCGGCGGCCGCACCCTCGGCACGTCCGTCGGCGGCGCGCCTGAGCCCAAGACGCCGGAGCAATTCCACGTGCAGGCCCAAACCCTGCGCGAGATCATGGCCATCTGCGACACGCACGGCGTCGTGGTCAACCTGCACAACCACACGTACGAGGTCGAGAACGGCATGCACGACCTCCTCGGCACGCTGGAGCGCGTGCCCGAGGTCAAGCTCGGGCCCGACTTGAACTGGTGCCTTCGAGGCGGCGTGGACCCGGTCGACTTCATCAAGCGCTTCGGCGGGCAGATCGTGTTCCTCCACCTGCGCGACCAATACGCAGACGGCAAGTGGTCGGAGTCGCTTGGCGAGGGAGACATGGACTACACCGCGATTGGCCAAGCCCTGCGCGAGGTCGGCTTCTCCGGCGCCGCAGCCATCGAACTGGCGCACGAGCGCGACTTCGAGCCGACGCGGCCCCTGCGCGAGAGCCTCAAGCTGAGCCGAGACTTCGTGCGCAACACGTTGGGATGGTGACCGACGAGCCCCCCGCCGCGTTGTGCGTCAGATTGACCGCGGGCGCACACGGGCGGCACACGAGAATGGCCAGCTTGCCAAGACCAGGCGCAAGCTTCCTGCAATGTTGCTTGCGGCTACGACGTGACGAGAATTTTGATCCCGATCGCGATCAGCACGAGCCCCCCTACGCACTCGATCCGCTTGCCGAGCAATGCGCCGATGCGCCGGCCCACGCGCACGCCGACCAAGGTCAGAAGCCCGCACACGAAGCCGATGATCAGGCTCGGCACGATGATGGGCACGCGCAGCATGGCCAAGCTCATGCCCACTGCCAGCGCGTCGATGCTTGTGGCGACGGATAGCATCACGAGCGACAGGCCGCGGGTGGGATCGGGCCCCGAACGCTTTTCCGCCTTTTCGAAAGACTCCCTCACCATCTTCACGCCGATGAAGATCAACAGCGCAAACGCTACCCAATGGTCGTACGCCGCTACGTAGTCGCTCGCGACGCGCCCTGCGGCCCAACCAATCACGGGCATCATGAACTGGAACAAGCCGAAGTGCCACGCGAGCCGGAAGACGTGCCGCCCGGTGACTTCCGGCAGTGAGATGCCTGCTGCCACCGCCACCGAGAGAGCGTCCATCGCCAGCGCCACCGCGATGCCAAGTATCGTTGCTGTCTCCAAAAGCCAGGTCCTCTGAGCGAGTCACCAAACGCGCGGCGGTGTCTATCCCACACCTAAAGCTTGCGCCTCACCCATAGCACAAGCCTGAATGCTGCTGCCTTGCGAATTGGCATCGGATGTGACACCCTCCCCGTCTGCATTCGCGGCCACGCCCAGCCCATGCCGGGGACTCTTCCCATCTCGTTGGTTGCAGCGATTCCGCGAGTCCGTGTGGGGATTGACGGCGCTCGTAGCACGCTCGTAAGAGCGTCTCTGTCTGACGTCCCAAGCGGAACGCACTGACGTGCGTGCTACAAGCGGCGGGTCACGGACTTCTGCGCTGCTGTACTTGGGCCTACAGCAGGGGCATCTTAATGGGGCAGCCTTCCTTCGCGGAGAGTTCGGCCGCGAAGCAGATCTCGTGCGTCAGGCCCGAGTCGTCGACGTGGAGCATGGAAGGCTTCTTCCGGCGGACGCAGTCGACGAGGTAGTCGATCTCACCTTGGAACGGATGGTGGCTCACGTCTGCGCTGTCGGGCAGGATGGTGGGGATGGTCATCCACTCCGTCTGGCCCTCGAACCGCTCGCACCAGAGCTTGTCGTTGCGCAGCGCGCCTTTCGTGCCCATGACCTCCAGGTTGAACACGTACGGCATGTTGCACTCGACGCTGACCGCTACCTTCGAGACCGTGCCGCTCTTGAACTTCATGAGCATCGCCGCATTGGGGTCGTACTCATAGTCCTTGCGACGGAACGGCCGCTGCCCGTACGCGAAGACCTCGACGACTTCGTCGCCCTCCATCATCCAGCGCACCGCGTCGATCGCGTGCGACCCGCCCATGAGCCATGCGCTGCCGGCCGTCTTGATCTTCGTCTTCCACTCACCGATCAGCTCGTGCCAGTAGTCGCACGCGACGTACCAGAGCTTGCCCAAGTCGCCCTTGTCCACGAGCCGTTTCGCGGTCTGGAGGAGCGGGTTCCACCGGAGCACGTAGCCGGAATTGGCGATGACGCCGGCCTTCTTCACGGCTTTCTTGATCGCCTTCAGCTCCTCGAGCGTGATGCAAATCGGCTTCTCGATGAGCATGTGCTTCCCATGCTCCGCGGCCATGATCGCTTGCTCCGCGTGGAGGAAGTTGATGGTGCAGATAGACACCATATCGATGTCGTCACGCTGCAAGACATCTTCGAGGCGGTCCACCCACAAATCGCAGGCCAGGCCGAACTGCTCTTGTTTCGCGTCGAGTTCGTGCTGGAAGCGGCTGTGCACGCAGCGCAGTTCGACATGGGGATTGTTGAGGTACGCCTGAATGTGTTCGCCGGCGACCCAACCGGCGCCGATGACAGCGGCACCTAGTTTTTTCCTAGCCATGGGGGGGGATGCTCCTCGATCTTCGGTTATGTTCAGTGCGATCGCGAAAACGCATTATCGTGGCGTCAAACGTCAAACGTAAAGAGGTCAGAAGAACGCCCCGTTTACGTCTTCACGTTTTACGTCTTTACGTTTTACGCCTTCTCTTCCCAAACACTTCCTTGTTGACGACATAGTCCGGCTCGCTGCCGGCTAGAACGAGCGCGACTTGGCGCGCGCATTTAGTCTGAAGCTCGACGACGGCCTCTTCCGAATACCAACCCGCGTGGTCCGTGAGCACCACGTTGTCGAGCTGCTTCAGGGGGCAATCGTCCGGCGGCGGTTCGGTCTCATACACGTCGATGCCGGCGGCGGCGATCCAGCCCTCGGTCAGGGCCTTGGTCAACGCGGCTTCGCTCACGAGCGGCCCCCGCGAGGTGTTCACAAGGATCGCAGTCGGCTTCATCATGCGAAGTTGATCTTCGGACACGATGTGCTTGGTCTGCTCCGTGAGCGGCGCGTGCACCGACACGAAGTCCGACTCCTTGAAGAGCGCGTCCAAGTCGACAAGCTGCACGCCGAGCGCCTCCGCGACCGCGGGAGGGATGTACGGGTCGTGGGCGATGACCTTGAACTCGAAGCCCGCGACGCGCTCGACGAGCGTCTGCGCGATGTTGCCGAGCCCGAGCAGGCCGAGCGTCTTGCCCGTGAGCCGGTAGATGGGGTCGCTCGATCCAATGTCCCACTCGCCCGCGCGCACGCGGCGGTCGTGGAACGCGGTCTTGCGCGCGCAGGTCATGATGAGCGCGAACGCGTGGTCCGCGACCTCGCACAGGCAGTAGTCCGGCACGTTGGCGAGGATGATGCCGTGGTCCGTGCAAGCCTGCACGTCGACATTGTCCACGCCGACTCCGTAGCGCGAGATCACCTTGCACTTTTCGAGGCTTTCGATCACGCGCCGCGTCATGGGTGCGGTGCGATTGATGATCCCGTCCGCGTCGGCCGCGCCGGCGATAACGCCGTCTTCGGTGAACGTGTTCAAGTGAACGATCTCGCCGCCGATGGGCTCGATCTGGGAGCGCTCATACTCGTCGGTCGTGTAGCCGTGGTCGGTGATGACGACTTTGAACTTTGGCATGGTGTGGGTTCCAATGCAATGCGCGAGAAGGCGAGGCGGACTTCGAGCAAACAATCAGAAGGTGACGAGCGGCAGGTAAAACGTAACGAGTAAAACGTAAGGCGGTGAGGCCACGTCTGCCTCCGTTTACGCTTTACGCCTTTACGTTTTACGCCCTCACTTCTTCTCGTCCAGCGGCCCAACGCCCGAGTACACCGCGAAGCCGCCATCGACTGGGACCGTGATCCCGTTGAGGAAGCTGCCGGCGTCGGAGATGAGCAGCAGCATGGGCCCAACCAACTCCTCGGGATCGCCGAACCGGCCTTGCGGCGTGCCATCGATGATGGACTGGCCGCGCACGGTCAACGTGTCGTCTTCGTTGAAGAGCAGGTGGTGGTTCTGCGTCGTGTCCAGGAAGCCGGGCGCGATCTCGTTCACGCGAATGTCTGCATCCGGATAATCCACCTTGACCTGCACCGCGAGCCACTGCGTGAAGTTCGTGACCGCGGCCTTGGCGTTGCTGTACCCTGGCACGTTCGTCAGCGGTGCGAACGAGCACATGGACGACGTGTTGACAACGACCCCCTTGCCCTTCTCCGCGAAGTATTTGCAGAAGATTTGGCTGGGCATGAAGGTGCCTTTGTAGTTCAGCGCGAACACGAAGTCGACCGCGTCGAGGTCGAGTTCGGTGAACTTGCCGTCTGGCGGCACGCAGGCTTCCTTCTTGTTGCCGCCCGCGCCATTGATGAGCACGTCGACCATGCCGTACGCTTCAAGAATCTTGTCGAGCGCGGCTTGGATGCTCGCGGCATCGAGCACGTTGCACTCGACTGCAATCGCGTCGCCGCCATCGGCCTTGATCTCGTCGGCGATCTCGTGCGCCTTGTCCATCATGATGTCGCACAGCGCGACCTTGGCTCCGTTAGCAGCCAAGGCTCGGCCAATGCAACCATAGATGACGCCGGCCGCGCCGGTGATGGCGACGACCTTGCCTTCGACGCTGAAGAGTTTGTCGGCTTTGAGGTCCATGGGGTGGGGCTCCTGGTTGGGGGGGAAGCGGGTTCAATGTTTTGGGTTCGGAATCATGGGGTAAAAGAGTAAAACGTAAAAACGTAAGCGGGGCAATCGGCTCCCCCTTACGCTTTACGTTTTACGCTTTACGCTCCTCCCATCTTCTCCGCAAAATCGGCCAGGGACGCGCGAATGGTCTCCACGTCGCCCGGCTTGCCTGCACTCTTCACCCCGGCGAGCGGCGCGGACATGCCCAGCACGGGGAAGTAGCCTCGTGACGAGATTGCGTCAACATATTCCGGCCCGGTCTCGCAATTCACGCCGCCAGTAGGCATGACAATCTTGCCATTGTGGCGATCACGCACGTAAGGCGCAAGCAAGCCGGACAGGCCCTTGGGACCATGCACGCCTGCCGGGAACACCTTGAGCGCGTCCGGCTCAAGACCGTCGTCGCGCTCCAGGAAGTAGTTCAACTCGGTCGGCGTGAGCACGGCTGGCGCGCAGAAGATGCCTGCGTCGTGGCAGGCCTTCACGAACTGGTAGCCCTCGCCGTACCCGCCCATGACGTTCGCGGGCGCGACGATCATGTCGAACCCCATGTCAATGGCCGCGGTCATTTCCTTGGGATTGATGACGCTGCCCACGCCAAGCACGAAGGGGTTGTCTTCGGGCGTGCCCTCGCGCATCTTCACCAGCTCCTGCATACCTTCGCGCAGGATGCCTTCGTCGATGCGGAAGGTGATCTCCGCAACGTAGCCGGCTTGGTACACCTCCCACATGGTGGTGACCATGTGCGC
>JAJRTI010000886.1 GCA_024278415.1 Planctomycetota bacterium
CGCGACGAAGGTCGGAAGCACTTGGGGAGGAGAGGGCAGCCGCTCGACGTCGTCGGTGCGGTTGGCGAACTGCTTGAGCATCGCGAGCCGGCGCTCGTAGTAGTTGCTGGGCGCGCCCCATTCGCTGTACTTCCACGAGCCCTGGTCCGGCGCACCCAGGTCGATCCACGTGTAGAGCCGGTCCCAGGCCTCTGCGTCCAGGCGCACGCGGTGGTGGCCCTTGTGCAGCATCTGCACGAGCGGGCTCGTGTCCGCGCAGAACTCCGCGGCGACTTGGAGCGAGTAGTTGCTCTCCGAGTGCGTGCGGCGCACGTAGGGATGCAGCGCGATGAACGACGGCGTGAGGATCGTGCGAATCGTGCTCTCGGTCGCCTTGTGGTACGCGTCGTTGATGCGCTTCTTCTCGTCGTCGGGCTTGCGGGAGAGGTCGGGCCTGTCCGCCTGCGAGCCGTCGTGGCAGCCCACGCAGAAGCGGTCGAGCACCGGCTGCACCTCCAGCTCGAAGTCGAAGCCCCGCGGCTTGCCGCGCCAGGGCTCGATGCGGTCAGGCCGGCCATAGGGCACACCGATTGGACTCGCGAGCGGCGTGGTGTTCTGCGGCTCGTGGCAGCCCACGCAGGAGATCGCTTCGCCCGGCATCGCGGAAAACCAACTCCGCATCTGTTGCACCGCGCGGCCGCTCGCGTCGATGGGCTGCACGGAGATGGGCGTGTTGGCAGGCGCGGTGAACACCGCGGAGCCGTCGTCGCGCACCGGCACGGTGCCCAAGATGTAGCGCGGCTCCCAAGGGCCGTCCACGCCAGGCGTGGCCAGGTGGCCGAAGCCGCGGCGGATCGTGTCGCGATACATGTAATTGTACGTGAACACCCGCAGGCGCTTGACCGTGCCCCGGGGCACACCCGCCATCGCGCGGCCCTCGTACACGTCGCTCAGTGCGACGGTCGCTTCCTTGGCGCCCGGCACGATGCGGTCGGGGATGATCGGCGGGCGCTTGCGCTTCTGGATCGGGATCGGCTCGAAGAGCGAATACCCCTCCAGCCGGCAAATCTCCGTAACGTTGTCGAACACGTCCACGAGGTAGAGCGCGTATTCTTCCTGTTCGGGATAGAGCCGCGCGGACGCGAGGTAGTACTTGCCGCTCAGCGGCCAGGGATGCACGAACTTGGGCCAGTCGCCGGCATAGAGCGCGTCCACGACGACGCGCTTGACCGGCTTGCCCCAGCCCGGGATCGTCTGCACCGCGCCTTCGGTCTCGCGGCGGCCGCGCGCGGGGTCGAACAGCACGAGCCGGCCGGTGCGGTTGGGCCCGTGGTGGCCGCACACCACGCCCACGACCCGCGTGGGGTGGCCGGGGATGGGCCGCGCGTAGAAGATCGAGTTGGGCCAGTACGAGTTGCTGCCGTAGTACGCGCTCTGGTTCGTGCCGTCGGGGTTCATGTGGAAGAGCAGCCGGCCGAACTGGTGGCTCACGTTCGCATACTCGTAGCGGGTGTAGAGCACGCGGCCGTTGTTGAGCACGGTGGGATACCAGTTGCTCTCCTGGTCGAAGGTGAGCATGCGCGTACCCGAGCCGTCCGCGTTGGTGATGCAGAGGTTCGACACGTACGACGTGCCGTCGTGGCAGGGTACGGCTTGGAAGCCGCGGGTGGAGTTGAAGATGATGCGGCCGTCGGGCAAGTAGCAGGCATCGCCGTTGTCTACGTCCGGGCCGGTGTCGGTCGTGATCTGCCGCAGACCGGTTCCGTCAACGTTGATCTCGAAAACCTGGAACGCGTTCCTGGGCCCGGGCATGCAGAACAGCAGGCGGTCGGCGTCGAAGTGCAGCTCCGGGTGCTGAACCAGGCGGCCGGCCTGGGGCTTGTAGATCGTGCGAAAGCGCGGCGCGGCCGGGTCCATGGACAGGGCCGCGATCTCGTCGTTCCACCACGGAGCCACCGGAGGGTTGCGGGGTCGGAAGTCGCACGACCAGTTTACGGTCATGCCGTACTTGTGGCCCCACTTCCAGTACGTGTGTGACTGGTTGCGCTTGGGCAGCGCGCGCTTGAGCACGAGCAGTTCTTTGAAGTCGAGCAACGGGTTGGCCAGCAGCGTTTCGCGACCGAACTGGAGGACTTCCTCGCACGCGGCCATCGCCTTCCGTACCTGGGCAGCGCCGCCGGACGCGAGTTGCTTGCGCAGGCCAGGCAGCCGCTCCTCGTACGCGGCCAGGCGCGCGTCGAAGTCCGCCGGCGGGCGGTACGCATCGCCGAAGGTCTCCTTCATGTCCGCCACCGCGCGGCGCAGGGCCGCGGGGTTGAACGACAGCGGCAACTGCTTGGCCATGTGCCGCGCGGCCTGCGTGAGCCGGAGCAGCTCCAGCAGCGGCTCCACGTCGTCGCGGGTCTCCACCTTCGCCGCGAGCGCGTCGGCCTCCTGGCGCATCGACTTGGGCAGGGCCATGACGACGCGCTCGGCCCAGTCCTTGGGAGCCTCGCCCGGCAGCGGCTTGTCCACGGCCACGTCGTCCCGACCGGACACGATCTTCACCGTGATCCACGCTTTGCCGTCGAGCGAGAGTTGGAGCGAGAAGTCGACGGGCATGCGGTCCTTGTACGTGCCGGCGCGGTCCCGGGAGAACACGACGCGGCGCACCTTGGCCGGCTTGGGCAACTCGATCTGCGCCCACTCCTCCTTTGCGGTCGCGGCGATCCAGCTATGCGCGTTCCGGTACTTGCCGTCGTTCAGGTGCTCGACCTTGTGGATCGCGAAGCCTTCGAGGCACGACGACGCGGACGGCTTGGCGCCCCGCGATGCGAGCGCGAGATTCGTCTTGAGGTCGTCGCCGAACACCTCCAACTCGTCGATGCACGGTTGGGTGCCGGTGTTCGTCTTGCGGATGACGAGGCGCACGAACTTGGCTTGCCGCGGGGGGAAGTCGAGCTTCGCCGGCCGCGTGGGCAGCAGCACCATCTTCTCCGGCACGACAACGCCGGCTGCCACGACCTGCTTCACCGTGCGCCACTGCTTGCCGTCGAGCGACACCTGCACCTCGAACACGATCGGCACGCGGTCCTTGTAGCGGCCTTTGCGGTCGCGAGAGAACGCCACCCGGTCGATGCGCGCTGGCTTGGGCAGTTCGATCTGCGCCCACTCGTTCACCTTGCCCGCGGCGATCCAACTGTGCGCGTTGCCGTAGCGGCCGTCGTTGAGGTGGGAGATCCGATGGCTCGTGTAGCCGGGCAGGCACGACGACGCACTGGCCTTGGCGCCCTTGGACGCGAGCGCGAGGTTCTGCTTCGAGCCGGGGCCGTACACTTCCAGCTCGTCGATGCACGGCTGGCCCCTGGACGCGGCTCGGATCACGAATCGCACGAACTTCGCAGCCTGCACGGGAAACGCCACGACGTTCGGCTTGTCCGGCACGATCGCGTCCTGTGCAGTGGCAAGGCTGGCTGCAACCAGCCAGACCATGCCCATCGTGAATGCCGGCGCGCGGCCTTGGCGCAGACGAGCTTGCGACGTGGGCGAGCACGGATGACAGAGACGCATTGGCTGACTCTCATGCAGCGGCCCAGGGGGGACTGATCCGCTACGGGACATGGATAGACTCATATGACCGTGCCAAGTCTCGCGCCCGGGCGAAATGGCGTCAAGGCCGTGCATCCCGAAGTTTCCCCATGCGCCCCCCGCGGTCTTGTGGCGTGGGCGAAGGAGGCTGTCAACCTTGCTCTCTATTGGCACGAGGCCAACGGGGGGCGATCACACAAGGCGGGCAGCGCCCGCAACCCAAGGCCATTGCCCGCCATGGATCAGAGGCAAGACATGGCGTGTGGAGGGCAGGTTCGCTGTTCCGTATTGCGTATTGCGTATTGCGTGTTGCGTATTGCGTGTTGCGTATTGCGTGTTGCGTATTGCGTGTTGCGTGTTGCGTGTTGCGTGTTGCGTGTTGCGTGTTGCGTATTGCGTATTGCGTATTGCGTGTTGCGTGTTGCGTGTTGCGTGTTGCGTATTGCGTGTTGCGTATTCGGATCGCGATCCGAGATACGGAATACGGAATACGCTGCCGAGTGTGCACGCACACCGCGCAACTTCTTGTTTTTCATGACAGTTCTGGATGGATAAGGCACTACGCTTTCTCGCAGACTTCGCTGCGAGAAAGGGGCGGCGGCGCCGCCGTCGGGCCGCTTGTAGTAGGGCGATTTATCGCCCGTCTGCCTCGTGAGGGCAAGGACGTTCGACGGGCAATGAATTGCCCTACTACAAACCACGTCGCCTCGCGCCGCACACATCGACAACATGTTGTCGTTC
>JAJRTI010000887.1 GCA_024278415.1 Planctomycetota bacterium
GGCATCCTTCCCGCCACCGAAAGCGCCGTCAAGCCGGCGCACTCCAAACGCAGTGTCGCAAAACCCCGCCGTGCCTCCTCCCGAAGGTTCGCAACCTTGTGTACGCTTTCGGCGACAGGCCGAGCCCTCTGCCAGCTTGCCTGCCGCGCAGTGGTGCAGTGGCGCAGGCAGTAGTGCGTCAGTCCAAAAGCGAAGGGCGGACCAGGACGATGATGCAACACTTGGGCAGGTGTTGCATCACTGCCTGGCTCGCAGAAGTCGCTATACACGAGCACAACGCTTCAGGTGCGTTCGCAACGTCATGCCCCGGCGCTTGTGGCATCCTTCTCGCCACCGAAAGCGCCGTCAAGCCGGCGCACTCCAAATGCAGAGCGACGCGGTCATCGTCAAGGCCCGATGCGAAAGGCGGCGCAAGAAGTGAGGGCGGTGCTGGACACCAACGTCGTGGTATCGGGCGCCATGTCGCCTCGTGGGCCCTGCCGCCAGCTTCCGGACCTGCTGGCCCAATACGCGTTCGAGCCCTGTGCCGACGACCGCATCTTGGAGGAATACCCCGAGGTGCTGCGCCGACCCGAACTCCAAATCGAGCCGGCGGAGGCGGCTGTCGTGCTGGAGTTGATCCTTGGCGCCTCGCTGCTTGTGGCCAGCACTCCGTTGGCGGTGAACCTGCCGGACCCGGACGACCTCGCTTTCCTGGAGGTTGCCCTGTGCGGCCAGTGTGGTATGCTCCCGGAATGCACACGGCCCACGCACCACACGCTAGCGAGGAGACCCCATCATGGCCCGGACCTGCCCCGTCTGCGACATCCCGCTCATGCGCCTTCAGTACGAGGGCCTTGCCCTGTTCAAGTGCGGCAAGTGCAGCGGCCACCTCGTGGAGAGCCAGCGCATGGAGACGATCAAGCACAAGCGCGACGTGGACTCGGAGGGCTTGATGAAGGAAGTGCGGGAGGAGAGCGGGGACGACTCGGTGGGCCTGCTGCGCTGCCCGCGGTGCCGGCGCGAGATGGAGAAGGAGGAATTGCCGGCGCCCGCGGATTTTCATCTCGACCGGTGCGAGTCGTGCGAACTGATCTGGCTCGACGGCGGCGAGTTGGCTAAGGTGCAGCTTTTCTACGAGAACAGCCCCGCGGGCCGCGCACGCGCCGAGGAGCGGGAGCGGTGGGCCAGTATGTCCGATGACAAACGGGCAGAGGTGGAGGCGCGGATCGACAATCTGCCCACGCGCGACGCGGAGTATGGCGGCATCTGGGGCGCCGTCGGACAGGGTTTCTTGAAGGCGCTGATCTACCCCCGGCGCCGGCGACGCATGGACTGGTTCCGGCTCATGTGACTACGCGCGCGGATCTCATCGAGCAACCCCATCAGCGTCGGCTCGATCTGCTCGCGTATCGCCTCGTTCGCGTACCCGACCCACGCCACGTCCTCGCGGATGTCGAGCTTGGATGAAAGCGGCTGGCCGCGGTCGTCGGTGATGATGACGCCGGCCTCGCGCGCGATGAGTTCCGTGCACACGTCGTAGGGGTGCGCACAGAGCCGGCCCGCTTCCCCCACATCGGGCGAGACTGCATGCGCGAGAGGGCGGAGGTCCGCGACGAAGCGGTCGTGCCCGGCCATGAGTTCGTAGAACTGCCCGCCGCTGGAGATGTACTCGTCGTCGAACGCGAGGGGGTTGCCGTCCACGGGCTTGCCGACCGCGGCCTCCACGAGCCGCTCTTCAATTTCCACGAGCACGCGCTTGGCCCCGGGAAAGAACTTGCTCACCGTGGCAAAGCCGTGCGCGATGCTGGCCGCCGCGCTGGGCTGCGGCGTGAAGGGCTCGATGCTGCCATCGAGCACGTTGTGGCGTTCGCCTCGCACCCCCTGGCCCTTCACGGCCCAGAGCACGTCCGCGAGATACTGCCGCGTCGTGGGGATCTCGGTCTGCATGGCGACCTGCACGTCCGCGAGCGTCGTGCCGTCTCCAAGGTTGGGAGCGATGGCGCTAAGAATCCACGCGCTGCGCTTGTCGTACATGAGCCCGCGCGTGCCATCGATGGGGTCGATGATCAGGCGGAACGCGGCGTCGGCCACGTCCGCGCTGGCGGGGAACACCCGCTGGCCGCTCCCAGGCAGCCCTTCCGCGATGAGCACGAAGGGCGCCTCACGCGCCCATTCCTCACAGAACTCGATGAGCGCGTCCTCGCCCTTCTCGTCGATGGCATAGATCGTGTCGCCGTCGCGTGCCGCGGCCACCGCGGACAGGGCTGCGGTGGAGCTGCGCTTCATTGCGTCGAGGATGCCGCCGCGCATGCGCAAGTGCAGCGCGTGCAGCTTGCCGACGAAGTAGTCGTTGGGCTGGGGAAGGGGAGTCGGCATAGTCGTCTCACGCGATCGCCGCGGGGGCAGGCGCGGCGCGCCGGGGCTCGCGTACGCAGAACAACGTGATCAGAAACGCGGCGCTTGCGCAGAGCATGGACACCACAAACACGGCGTTGTAGCTGGCGTGGTGGTGCTGCGCGATGAGGCTGCCGATGAAGTAGGACGCCACGATGGCCGGGCAGAGGATGGTACTAGCGATCGCGACAAACGTGGTCTTGTCCTCGGTGGGGCAGAACTCGATGGTCATGTTGTGCACAGCGATCATGCCGACCGAGCGCCGCAAACCCAGGAGGACGAACACGAGATAGTACCACTCGTGCGTTGGTGCGGCCAACGCGACCGTCGACGAACCAATGCTACAGGCGATGGAGATGAGCATGAGCAGCCTGAATCCCATGCGGTCACCAAGCCATCCGCCGACGAGTGAGCCTACGACCTGCGCCGACAACAGCGCGACACTGAACTCGCCGCTGGCCTCGTCGCCGAGCGCAAAGCGTTGCACGCCCGCGACCGCGCAGAACCCGTCGGCCATGATGCCGAACGCGGCCGTGCAGCGCGCGAGCAAGAACCACATGAAGTCGCGGCGCTCGCGCAACACCGCGAGCACGTTTTTCAGAAAAGGCTCCCGCGCCTCATCCTCGGCGACCAGACTGGGGGGCTCCCGGAGCCAGAAGAAGGTCGTGACACACGCCGAGAGCACGATGCCGGCCGCAATGAAGAGGATGCCGAAGTTGCGAGGGAAGTCCTCGACGCGCAGCACGTACGCCACGGCCGTTGAGCCAGCCGCACCAAGCACGCTGCCCAGCAGCATGACCGCGCCGAAGGACCGGCCACGCACGGACGCGGGGAAGAGCTTCGCCATGAGGTTGATCCACATGGGCATGGCGAAGCTGATGGCCAGGCCGAAGAGCGCAATCCAGACGAAGGTGAACCCGATGAGCCGATCGCGGGATCCTTGGCCCGCCGTGAGCGTGAGCACGCCCAGGGCGATCAGCGGCAGAGTGCCCGGATAGTGGATAAGCGTGAAGACGACCTTCTTGACCCGAAGGTGTCGCGTGAACCGCGCGGCGAGGAGTTGCGGGCCGTTCAAGCACAACATGAACACGGCCGGCACGAGCCCGATCACGAACTTCGATGCGCCGAGGCGATCGAGGAAGACCGGGAGGATCGTCGTCGTGTTGGCGGCCGCGGCGCCCAAGCCCCAGCACCCTTCCACGCCGGCGATAATGGCGAAGTTGTGCCAGTAGTGGCGCCGGATCTGTTGTGGAAAGGTCTCAGACATCGTCGAGAGCGGGCGGCCACGAAAGAGGGCGTTCAGGCAAGCGGCGCATCCTATCCCATGGCCGGACGAGCGTCAATGATGGGAGTCTGGTATAATGCGCGCACTGTGGCCACGGAGAGGGAGTTGCGGCTATGCGAAGACTCATCATCCTTGTTGTATTCGTTGCTTGGGCGGCCGGGTTCTCAGGCTGCTCGAAGCCTAAGCTGAAGCCCAAGGGGGATCAGGGGCCCACGCTTGCGGAAAAGCTGCGTGCGTTCAGCAGACAGTTCCGCAAGACGGCCCCGGCCAAGCGCGTGCGCGCGTTCGAGCGCGGCATCGCGGCCGTGCGCGCGTCGGGCGTGGTGGCGCGGGCGCTGAAGGTCGGCGACACGGCGCCTATGTTCGAGTTGCCCAACGCGGCGGACAAAATGGTGAGCTTGCCTCGGCTGCTCACGCATGGGCCGGTGGTGGTGGTGTGGTTTCGCGGGGCGTGGTCTCCGTACTGCAATCTGACGCTGCACGCGTATCAGCAGGAGCGCCGCACGATCAAAGCGCTGGGCGCCACGTTGCTCGCAATCAGCCCCCAGATGCCGGACGCAACCGCTAAGACCGCGGCCAAGAACAAACTCAAGTTCGATGTGCTCAGCGACCAAGGGAACGAGGCCGCACGCGCGTTCAGGATCGTGTACAGACTGCCGCGGCGGGTTGCGGCGCTTCTGGAGGAGAAGGTGAATTTCGAGCGCTACAACGGCGACCGCAGCTTCGAGTTGCCCCTGTGCGCGACGTACATCATCGATCAGAAGGGGATCATCCGCTACGCGTTCCTCGACGCGGACTATCGCAAGCGGGCCGAGCCGGCGGAGGTGATCGAAGCGCTGCGGAGGATCGTGGGGCGGCGCTGAGGGGAAATGGTTGATGGTTCATGGTTGATGGTTCATGGCGGAGGCACTCGATGCCACATTGTCGGCGTATGAGTGGCTGCGAGTGAGGAGAGGGGAAGCCTCTGGATACTGACCACAGAGCAGCAACCCCTCCGCCATCAACCATGAACCATCAACCATTCCGCCGGTGTCGCAACTGGTCGAGCGCGACCGCGAGCACGATGACCGCGCCGATGATGATCTCCTGCACGTAGTTGGGCACCCCAGTCATGTTGCACCCGTTGCGCAACACGCTCATGATGAACGCTCCCACGAGCGTGCCGAGGATGGAGCCCTCGCCGCCGGCCAAGCTGCCGCCGCCAATAACGACCGCGGCGATGACTTCGAGTTCCGCGCCGACCGCGGTCGTGGGGTCGCCCACCGTGAGCCGGCAGAATTGCATCACCCCAGCCAGCCCCGCGAACATGCCCATGAGCGAGTAGATGTAGAGCTTCGTGCGCTTCACCCGAATGCCGCAGAGCCGCGCGGCGGACTCGTTGGACCCAATGGCGAAGGTGTTTCGCCCCAGCACCGTGTTGCGCAGCATCCACGCCATGGCCACCGCGAGCAGCAGCATGAGCCACACGCCGGGGGGCAGGAGGAGCCACTGGGGCGTGGGCACCTTCGCGAGCATGTGATCGCCGAGCCAACTCGCCGGCGCGTCGATCTTCTGCTCGCCGGCGAGCCATTTGGCCAAGCCGCGCGCGATGCCGAGCATGCCGAGCGTGGCGATGAACGGCACGATGCGCAGGCCGGTGACCATGGCGCCGTTGGCGAGGCCGCACAGCCCGCCCGTGATGATGCCCGCGCACGCGGCCGCGGCCGGACCCCAGCTTGCTTGCAGGGCGTACGCCGTCACGACGCTCGCGAGCGCCATGACCGAGCCCACACTCAGGTCGATGCCGGCGCTGATGATGACCGCGGTCATGCCGAGCGCGGCAATGCCCACGCTGACCGTCTGCACGAGGACGGTGCGGAGGTTGCGCATGGACATGAAGCCGCGGATGCCCATGCCATGGGCGACGATGGCGAAGAAGGCGACGATCAGCAGCAGCCCCCCGCACAGCGCGAACACGTTGAGCGCCTCCCGCTGCCGCGCGCCAAGCCAGCCTGAGCTATCGGGACCGCCGTCCACGGCCGGTTTACTCCCCTAGCAGCGCCTTAAGGTCGGGGCTGTGGAGCTGCTTCATCTCAGGCTGGTCCATGTTCTCCCGGGTCACGAGCACCGCGCCCGTATCGATGCGGCGCTCAGGTTGGCCGCCCCGTATGTGCTCCACCAGCGTCTTCACCGCGAGGTAGCCCATGTTGATGGGGTTCTGGAGCACGAGCCCGTGGATCTCGCCTGCCCGCAGCGCGGCCACGAGTTTCGCGCTCGAATCGAAGCCGACGAACTTCACCTTGCCCGCGCGGCCCGCGGCCTGGAGCGCGAGCAGCATGCCGAACGTGCTCGACTCATTAGGGCAGTAGATGCCGTCGAGCTTCGTGAAGCGATTCAGCAGATTCTCCGCGGCCTTCTGTGCGGACTCCGTGGTCGCGCCGGCGTACTGGTTGCTCGACACGATCTTGATGCCGGGGAACTTCTTGGCGATCGTGTCGAGAAAGCCTTGCTCGCGCTTGGTCGTGCTCGCGGACCCCTCCTGGTAGCGCAGCACGAGCACGTCGCCCTTGCCGGCGAGCAACTCGCCCATGCGCTGGGCCGCGATGCAGCCGCCCTTGTAGTTGTCCGTGGCGACAAAGCTCACGTAGCTCTTGTCCGCGAGCGAGGAGTCGAAGATGACGACAGGGATGCCGGCGGCCACGGCCTCTTTCACCGGCTTCACGAGCGCCTTGTCGTCGAGCGGCGCGAGCACAATGCCGTCGACCTGCTGGGTGATGAAGTCCTCGACAACGGTAATCTGCGCGGCGCGGTCGTCTTCCTTGAGCGGGCCTTTCCAGATGACCTGGACCGCGTCGAGTTCTTTCTGGGCCTTGAGTGCGCCGGCATGGACGGACTTCCAGAACTCGTGTGTCGTGCCTTTGGGGATCACGGCCACGCGCAGTTGAGTCGCCGCGGGAACCTTGGCGGGAGTCTTGGCCTCCGAGCCCGTCGGCCTCTCAGCCTCTGGCTTCCTATTGCAGCCGGCGAGCAAGAGCGCCAGTCCGACGATGAGACTCAGGGAGATGAGTTGCCTGGCCATATTCAGTTCCTCTGTTAGCGAAGCTCTGTTTGCTTCAAACCGTCGAGAGGCCCGGAGCGGACGGCCTTCGCCGCCTGTCGGAACGCGAAGGCGTGCCGCTCCTACAATACGAGCCGTGCGGCCGCCTCAGCCGTCCTCGTCCTTATGCGTGAAGGGCGTGAGGTCCGGGTTCAGCAGATCCTTGACGGTCGGGTTGTTCATGTTGTCCTTGGTCACAAGGATAGCCTTGATCGCGCCCTCGACCTTCTCGCCGGTCTCGCGCACGTGGCCCACGAGGATTTGCAGGGCCTTCATGCCCATGCCGATGGTATCCATGACCACCAGCGCAGCCACCTGGCCCTTGCCGAGGGCCTCCGTGAGCTTGGGGTGGGGGTCGCAGGCGATGAACTGGACCTTGCCGGCGAGCTTGGCGGCTTGGAGCGCGGCCAGCATGCCGAGCGACGCGGTCTCACTGGAGCAGAATACGCCGCCGACCTTGGGGAACTTCTTGAGCAGTTCCGCGGCCTTCTTCTGTGCGGTGTCGGGCGTCGCGCCGGCATACTGGTCTGCGGAGACGACCTGGATGCCGGGCGCCTTGGCCTTGAGCGTGTCGAGGAACGCTTTCTCGCGGTCGGTGCTGTACGTGACGCCCTTGAAGTTGCGCAGCACGAGCACCTGGCCCTTGCCGTCCATGAGTTTGCTCAAGTATTCCGCCGCCCGCGCGCCGGCTCCCTTGTGGTCGGCTGGCAGGAAGCCGATGGTCTTGTCCGTGGCAATGTTCGTGTCGATGACCAGGACGGGGATCTGATCGGCCGCGTGCTTATTGACGGTGCCCACCGCCGTCTTGGGGTCGAGCGGCCCGAGAATGATGCCATTGGCGCCGTTCCAGACAACTTCGTTGATCCGCTGGTTCTGGTCTCCCCTCTTGCTGTCATCCCGCACGCCCGCGTACTGCGTCCGGACGTTTTCGAGATCCTTCGATGCTTTCAACACCCCCAGGTTGACGCCCTTCCAATAATAGCTTCTGATGGAGCGCGCGACCAAAGCGATGCCAAGCGGCCGGTTCTTGTCGAGAGGGCCCTTCGGGCCAGCCGCCTCCAACTCCTGCTGCTCAATCTGCTCCTCCGGCGCAGGTTCACGCGTGGACAGACCGATGTAGCCGAAGACAGCGGCGAGCGCGAACGCGACACCTGCAATCGAAAGCTTGATCTTGTCCGACTTCTTCATAGCATTCTCCTTGCATCAGTGAGGGGGCATCGGCTCTCAGGCGATTAGGCCACGGCTATCTGATGACGCGGGCCATAATATGCCCTCGCGTGGCGCAAGTCAACCAGCGAGTGGGGCAGGAGTTTTTCCCATGCGCCACAGCGGAGACTTGATGCGCGCGACAGGCCGTGGGTGGCTGGCAGTCGCGTGATTCATTGCACGTCTCTGCGCTCGAAGCAACGGGCGATGAATCGCCCTACTACGAACGTGACACGCCCGGCCTTGCACGCCGTCTTGTCGTGCGCGGCCTCCAATTGCTATTCTGACGCAGCCACCGACCCACGAGGGAGATTCTCATGCCCTACTTCGGCCACATGGACGGAACGTACAACAGCTTCAAGAATTGGCTCGCACTGCTTCACGAGCGCGGCGGCGACACGGCCGCGTACGAGGCGAAGGTGGTGCGCCTGTGCGAGGGCATGCAGAAGCAGCTCGTCAAGGCGGCTGAGGCCGCGCCAGTGATGAAGGACGAGCCGAGCGGCCTCGATGCGATCCGCGGCCTCCGGCCGCGCGGGCCGCGGCGCCTGGTCGAGTCCATGGCCCCCGACGTGCTGCGCGACAAGCTCATGGGCGCGTGGCTCGGCCGCGCGGCCGGGTGCATCTTGGGCATTCCGCCGGAGGGTATGTCCAAGCGCGACATCAAGAACGCGGCCCAGGGCATGGGCATGAAGTATCCCCTCGCGGACTACTGGCCGCTCGACCCCAAGCTCCGCGGCAAGGACGCACTGCACTACGGCCTCACCCCGCGCAGGAAGTTCCTCAAGGGCAAGGTCACCTACGCCGGCACGGACGACGACCTCACGTACACGCTGCTGGGGCTATTGATCTTCGAGGACCACGGCATCGACTTCACCACGGCCGACGTGGGCGCGGCGTGGCTGAAGTATCTGCCCACGGCGTGCACCGCGGAGAAGGTGGCGCTCGACAACCTGCGCGCGGGCATGTCCGCGGCCAAGTGCGGCGAGGAGGCCAATCCGTTCGTGGACTGGATCGGCGCGGATATCCGCAGCGACCCTTGGGGCTATGCCGCACCGGGTTGCCCGGAGAAAGCGGCCGAGTTCGCCCACCGCGACGCGTACATTAGCCACCGCGCGACCGGCATCCACGGCGAGATGTTCTTCAGCGCGGCCATCGCGGCCGCGTTCGCGGTGGACGCCCCTGTGGAGGCGATCAAGATCGGCCTCACCGAGATCCCCCGAAAGTGCCGCACAGCGTTGTGCGTGAAGGAAGCGCTCAAGTGGTGCAAGAAGGACGGCGATTGGGACAAGACCACCGAGCGCATCCTCTCGAAGTACGCGGGCATGTCCATGGCGCACACGCTCAACAACGCCGCGCTCACGGTCGCCGGGCTCTACTACGGCGAGAAGGACTTCGGCAAGACGATCGCGCTCACCGTCATGGGCGGGGTGGACACGGATTGCACCGGCGCGACCGCGGGCAGCTTGCTCGGCGCGATCCTCGGCGCCAAGGCGCTGCGCAAGACCGCGCGCAGGTGGATCGCCCCGCTCGGCACGCGCGCGCAGTCCTACATCATTGGCCACCAGTGGTGGCGGCACGAGAGCATCGTTAAGCGTTTCGCAAAGGTGGCGGAGCAGGTGCTGGCGAGCGCGTGATAGACTAACCACGAAGTGCGCGAGGCAGGCGGCACGTCACTCGAACGCCACAAACGCCGACGCGTACGTCTCCGCGAGGCCGCCGCCCACAATGCCCGCCTTGAACACAACAGGGTAGCCCTTGGGCTTGAACTTGCCCGTGCCCGGGCCGAGCAAGACCTCGCCGACCCACACTCGGCCTTCCGGGTCTGCCTTGTACAACTGCACGTACGGTTGCCCGTTGATGGCGAGCGGCGTGTAGTTGTGGTTCGCCAACACCTCGACGACCGCGTCCGCGGCAGGCGCTCGCAGATACAGCTCGAAGTGCAACGTGTCGCCCGCGGCCACGCGGGCGCCCAACGGCGACCCGTCGGCCAGAGTGACGACGAGGCCGTCCACCGGCCGGCGCACCAGCCTGAGCCAATCGAACGTGAACTTGGGGCCCGGCTTGATCGCGCCGTCCGGCTGCTTCTTCGACCCCGCGGAGCCGATGGAGATGAAGCACTTCTTGTGCTGGCCCGTGCGGAAGTTGTCGTGGATGTAGTGCGTGTCCACGGTGTAGATGCCGGGCCGCGACGTGTTGACCGCGCCGCGATAGCCTTTGGCGCGAGAGCCCGTGCCAAAGCCCACGTTCGTGAAGCGATAGCCCGCGCCATCGATCTTGGACAGCTTGACTTGGAAGAAACGGTACGCGGGGTTGTAGGGGAAGAAGTGCGTCATGCCGGCATAGCCCTTTGGCGAGATGCTGCACACAACCACGCCGCCGCCGGCACGCGGCACGGCCTTGAGCGTGCCGGGCTTCACCACCCACTTGGTGTCCCGGCCTTTCCAGTAGTACTTGGGAGCCGTTTCGAAGTCGTCGAACTCCTCGTTCCATAACGCATTCGGCGACGCCGCGCCGGCGAAGAGCGGCTTCACGGTCTTGCGAGCCGCGGTTGCCAGCTTCACTACGGGCGTGATCGGCCCCGCGCCTGGCTTCGCGTACGCCTCGATCTCAGAGACGAGGGGGGCCTTCCCATTCGGGAGGCCGCAGGGCCGAACAGCGGTCGCGGTCAGGCGCAGCTTGAGGCAAGGGCGGGCGGGCCGGAAGTTGTGGGTCACGACGGTTTGCTCGTTGCCTTCGACGCGTGCGCGGTAGGTCTGCCCGCCGGGAGCGATGAGGTCGATCTGGTAGTCGCTGAGATTGGGGGTGTAGAGCACGACCCGGCCCACGTTCGAGGGCTCTTTCAACGTCAGTTCGATCCACGCCGGCTTCTGCCGCCACGCGTACGCGGACCAGCCCATGTCGTCGGTGATACCGTTGATCGCGTAGTAGTAGAACTGATGAAACCACGGCGCGAAGTAGCCCTTCGAGCAGCGCACTTTGGCGCCGCGAGTCCAATGCAGGAGATTGCCCGGCTTGATCGCGTCTTTGTGGCGTTTGGCAAGCTCATCCGTGACGGCCTTCACGGTCGGGAGGCGGCGCGCTTTCGGGTCGTCGGTGTACACGTGCACGTCGCCGGCTTCGAATCGATCTTGCACGACGCCCTCGCGGACTTTCACCTGCCGGCCTTCGGACATGACCAAGAGTTGTGTTCGGGCTCCGAGGCGCGGCCAGCGGATCGTGGCCTCGTACGCGTTGGGCTTGTGGTTGACCGCGATGAGGTACACCCGGCCGTCGACTTCCCGCGCCCACGTGGCCAGGCCGGGCGCGCCCTCGACCGTCACGGGTTCGGCCGGCGCGGGCGATAAGATCGCCTTCTCCAAGAAGCGCAGCTCGCGCCACACGTAGGGCAGGCCGTAGCGATACTCGATCTCGTTCATGAAGAAGTTGCCCGTGTAGGCCGTGAACCCTTTGGCGCCGTAGGCGATGGATGCAAAATACTGGTTGCGGAACACGCGGTACGCGTACGCCGGCGCGGCGCCGTATTCCCGCGTGAAGTGAGCCTGCGCGGACGCGTGCCACAAGGTGACGTAGGTCGCTTTCCCGCGGGAGGCCACCTCGTTGACCTTCTTGAGGAAGTTGGGCACGTAATCCCACTTGGGCGAA
>JAJRTI010000888.1 GCA_024278415.1 Planctomycetota bacterium
GGCTCCAGAAGTTGGCCAACAGGAGGGATGGCGCGCCCTCTTACGTCTTACTCCTCATCTTACTCCTTGTCTTACTCTTTGTCCTACTCCTCTGTCTCTTGAGGAGCGTCGTGCGCGCGAGAGGGAGTCTGGCGAAGAGTCAGACGAAGAGTCAGACGAAGAGTAGGACGAAGAGTAGGACAAAGAGTAGGAGGGAACATGCCCCCATCCACCCCTGCGCAGCAATTGTAGCCGAGCCCGTCTGCCCGCGCAACCTCGGCGCGCGGTGCGCTTGGGGCCGGCCAGCGGCTGGCTACGACAGCAGCAGCTCCAGGTCTTCCTTCCGCAGGTCGCGGATCAAGCTGCGGTCCGCGCTGAGGATCGCGTCGGCCAGATCGCGCTTGGCCTGTTGAAGCTGCAACACCTTCTCCTCGACCGTATCACGAGCGATCAGGCGATAAGCGAAGACTTGGCGCGTCTGTCCGATGCGGTGCGTGCGGTCGATGGCTTGCGCCTCTACCGCGGGGTTCCACCATGGGTCCAGCAGGAACACGTACTCTGCGGCGGTGAGGTTTAGGCCCAGCCCGCCGGCCTTGAGGCTGATGAGGAACAGCTTGCACTCGGGATCGTTCTGGAACGCGGCCACGCGTTCTTCCCGCTTGCGCGTGCGGCCATCGAGGTACTCGTAGGGGATACCCTCTCCGTCAAGCCGGTCGCGCACGATCGCGAGCATGCTCGTAAACTGTGAGAACACGAGCGCTTTGTGGCCTTCTTCGGAGACTTCCATGAGTTGCGGCAGGAGCACGTCGAGCTTGGCGCTTGTCTCGGCCGTGCGGCTCTTGTCTACCAGCCCGGGGTGGATGGCCGCTTGGCGCAGCCGAAGCAAGGCCTCCAGCACTTGAATCTTCACTCGCTTGAGCCCGGTCTCCTGCACCTTGGCGAGGAGCGACTGGCGGTAGTGGTCTCGGAGTTCGTTGTAGAGCTTGCGCTGCTTGGGCTCGAGTTCGCAATACAGAGTCTGCTCGAGTTTGGCTGGCAGTTCCGTTGCGACCTGGTCCTTGGTGCGGCGCAGGATGAAGGGCCGCAGCGCCTTGGATAACAGGGCCCGCGTTTCGGCGTTGGGATTGAGCAGCTTGGAGCCGGTGAGCCCAAACGCCGCGGCCTTGCCGAGCATGCCGGGGTTTAGGAACTCGAAGAGGCTCCACAACTCGCCCAGGTGGTTCTCGATAGGCGTGCCGCTGAGCGCGAGGCGGTGATCGGCCTGCACGAGCCGGGCGGCCTTGGCCGACGCGGTGTTGGCGTTCTTGATGGCCTGCGATTCGTCGAGGATGCAGTAGTCGAATCGCACGTCCTTGAGTTCGGGGATGTCCCGGCGCAACGTGCCGTACGTGGTGAGGATCGCGTCGTAGTCTGCGAAGCTGGCTCCGCTCCGGTCGCGGTCCGTGCCCGTGTGCTCGAGCACGCGGAGGCTCGGCGTGAAGCGCTCGGCCTCCTGGCGCCAGTTGAACACGAGCGACCTCGGCACCACCACGAGCGACGGCCCCGGCGCGGGCGCGCCATCCGAGGCCGCGGCTTGGGCGCGCAACTCCCGCCGGGACTCCAGCAGTGCGAGCACCTGGATCGTCTTGCCCAGGCCCATGTCGTCGGCCAGGCAGCCGCCAAAGCCGAACCGTTGCAGGAAGTAGAGCCAGCCCAGGCCCTCCCGCTGATACCCGCGCAGCGTGCCCACGAATCCGCCCGGCGGATCGCTCGCCTCGATACCGTCGAATGCCCTCAGTTCGTCCCGCGCGCGCAGGAAGACGTCGTCCACGTTGACCGCGGGCTGCGAAGCCAACAGCGCGTCGAGCAGCCCCACCTGCGCGCGCTTGAACCGGATATGGTCCTTGCCGGACGTGCCCAGGTTGGCCAACATGCCGTACTGCTTCAACCAGTCCTCGGGCAGGATGCCGATCGAGCCATCGCCCAGCAGCACCGTGCCTTCGCCCTTCTTCAGCGCCTTGAGCAGCTCCGGCAACGTCGCGACCTGGTCGCCGAATTGCACGTCGCCGTGCAACTCGAACCAGTCGATACCGGACGCAACGGACACCGAGATCGACCCCGCCTGGCGGTAGAGCTTTCCGTCGGCCTCCACGCGCCACCCCTCTGCCGTCAAGGCCAGCACCACCCGCGAGAGATGGCGCATCGAGAGTTCCAGTCGCGTCTCTCGATAGCCGCTTCGTTCGCGAAAGCCCAGGTCGTGCAGCCTCTCGGCGGCCCGCCTCTCCGCGTCGGCGTCGCGCAGCATCAGGCGGCGGTGCTCCGCGTCGTAAACCCCGTGCCCCGGCTCCCCGGCCGAGACCACAACGTCTCCGTAACGAAAGGACAACTCGCCCTTCAAGGCGCGCCCCCATCCCATCGAGTCCAGCTCGACCTTGAGCGTGAACTCCGGCTCGACAGCGACCTCCTCGTACGCCAACTCCTCCGGGAGCGCCAACGTCGGCCGGCTGGGCAGCGAGGCCAGGGCGTTGAGGAACAGGTCGCCCTCCTCGACCGGCACCGACAGCTTGTCCTTGCTGCGAAACGCCAGTACCAACTCGAATGCATCGTGGTCGTTGAACGCCGCGGCCGTGTCCGAGAAGAACACCGTGCCGCCCTGAATCAGGACGACCGGCTCCGCTAGGCTCACCTCTTGGCCGTCACGGCAAAGTGCGCCTTCAAGCTCGTACTCCTCCGCCGATTCGTCCTGTCTGGCCTTGAGCACGAAGTCCCACTCCGGGCCGTCATCCCACTGAAGCGGACTGAGCTGCTTGTTGCCGGACGACGTGCGAAGAAAGCAGCGGCCCGTGCGGCACATCATTGGAATCAGAACTCGAGGCGCGTAGTCGCTCAGCGCGTAACGCGTGCTCGACGACTGTGGGGTGGCCCACGCATAGGCCCCGCTGCCCGCGTCGCGCGTGCAGGCCAGCAGCGCGAGGATTTCCCGATCCGCCGTGTCCGAGAGGCGCGCCAACTCGCGCAGGTGGATCGACTCCGGCTTGGGAACCCCCCACTCGCCATCCATCTTTCGCTCCCGATAGCCGACCTCCACCACCAAGCCCAGGTTGGAGGACAGCGTCTCGACAACATCCACGACGTAAACGATCTGCCGGCCTGCGCCGCCAAGCCGCGAGCCCGCCCCGTGCGCCTGCATCGCCTGTTTCATCTGCGATAGGTGCCACGCCCAGTCGTGTTCCGGCTCCGATCGCCGGCCACCGGGCCCCCTCCCGTGCGTGGCCACGAAGTCCCTGGCCGTGGTAAAGAAGTCGTCACCGTAGTCATAGTCTTCTTCCGCACCCCAGTCCTCCTCATCTTCCCAGTCGTCATCCAAGGGAGCCTCGTCCTCCAGTAGCTCCTCGCTTGGGTTAATCACGCGAGCGTCCCTCGCCAACGTCAATCCCGTGGCCTCCGCGTAGAGGACCGTGGCCCAGACGTGCTTGCACGTATCAAGATTCCTCTGAAAGTAAGGGCAGGTGCACTGGACCTCGAGGGAGTAGCCGTTCCGGTGCAGCAAGACTTCGTAATCCCTGGTGCCGGACACGATCGCGCCCACAGACGTCGGGCCCTGGTGCACGATCACGACTCGCCCCTGTCGGAAGTACGATCTCCCCCGGATTCGTATCTGACTGGAGACTTGGTGGGCAAGGCGGTCGGATTGATTCATGGCAGACAAAGGAGGGCCAGGAGGCGCATCCAGGTAAGCCGATGTTTCGTGCACAAGCCATCGCTCCGCCGACGCGGAGTCGGCGGGGGCGCGATCTCTGTTGCACGCGGCTGAAATGTTACGGAGGAAGTAAAAGGCGGAGGCGCGTCATCAGGGCGACAAGCCACCGGCGACGGCGAGAGCGGTTCGAACAACGGCCCCTCCACAACGCCCTTGCACCCGATCGCCACAAGTCTACGTGGGCTTGCCGGCTCGAGCACATCATGACATCCGGGCCGCATGAATTCCAGTGGCCACATCTTGCACAGCCCCTCGCGCACTTGCCAAGGAGATGCGCATGGCTGCCTGAGGGCACCCTCGTGTCGATCGTCCGTAGCGGTGCCTGTGCGTTCGATCTGCGCGGCCAGCGCCTCCGCAGTCTTGACATCCGGCGCGTCCTCGACTACATTGGCAGACCGGTAACCCTATTCTATGGGTTACGCAAAAAGCCATGAATCGCCCGATAGGGGCGGTTTGGGCAACTTGCGCCCGTAGCTCAGCCGGATAGAGCGACGGTTTCCTAAACCGTAGGCCGCAGGTTCGAGTCCTGCCGGGCGTATCA
>JAJRTI010000889.1 GCA_024278415.1 Planctomycetota bacterium
ACCAGAGGCCGCTCACCCACACCGAGCCGATGAGGAGCGGAAGTATGAGGAACAGCAGCGTGTTGAAACCCAGATTCGTCCCCATGACGATTCGGTCTTTGAGCGGGAACCCCACGACGCGGTGCTCGCGCTCTGTTCGCTGTTTCCCGCTGCGCAGGTAATCGGCCAGATGCTTGATGTCTGCGGGGCCGAAGCGCGGCTTCCACCCCGTGCGTTCTTTCAGGGCCCACACGTTTACCCCGGTCGCGCACAGTTGCGGGAGGATCAGCTCCCTGTGATCGACGTGGCCCTCGATCCCGCTTGTTGCGAGGATGGAGACGACGGTGTCCGTCGTGAAGTAGCCGCCCCCGGCCGCGCACCACACGTTGATGCCCTTGGTGGGGGCCACCAGCAACCATGCGTCGACGCGGTCTCGCTCCAAGGTCTCGACGACTTTGCGCGCGGTCAGCTCGAAGTTGGCGGTAACCAGGACCGGCGAGGTCCGGCCGGGGTTTCCTATTTCGCGGAGCCCAGGCTTTGTTGGGAACGGGAAGAGGCGGCCGAACAGAAGCCAGATGTCTTTGGCGAGATTCCACATCACGTCTTCTCCGCGACGATGAGCGCGAGTGTGCCGAGCAAGTAGTTGCTGCGGCGCACCGGTCGAAAACCCGCCCGCGCAAGCCGATCGTCGATCCCTTTCAGCGCGCGCGTGGTGTTTTGGGTGAGCAGGAAGGTGATCGCGGCCAGGGGCCATCTGACGAGACCCGCGGCCACGCGTCGCCACAGCCCGCGTGGCGGGACCTCGTCGGCCACCACCAGCCAGCCCTCCGGCTTGAGGGCCTGCGCCGCGGCGCGAAGCACGTGGTCAAGTTCATCCTCCGACAACTCGCTGAAGGCAAGCGTCGCCACGATGCGGTCGAAGCGCTCGGCTCCCAACTGATCGATTTCCGTCGCGGTCATGTGGAGGAGTTCGGCCTGCGGCGCATTCTCGCGGGCTGCGGCCAGCATGGCGTCGGAGATGTCGATGCCTACCACGCGTGCGCCGCGCTCGGCCATCATGGCCGCAAGGGTTCCGGTCCCGCAGCCGATTTCCAGGACGTCGTGGCCGGGCTCCACACAACTTGCCGCGATGTCTCGCTTGATGCGGTCTATTCGGCCCATGCTCAGGATTCGCATTCCCCGGTCGTACTTGGCCGGGGTTTGCTCGAGCATCTTCATGTACACGAAGGTTGACATTCTTCACACTCGCAACTTGCGCCGCGTCTGCGCATCAGTCTGTAGCCAATCAGCATGGAGAGTATCGTCAGCGCAAACGTTAGGGGCTTGGTGATGCCGAGGAATCTCGGCCCCAGGATCCCCACATAAATGGGAAGCATGGGCGATCCACAACAGCCCGTGAGAAAGCACGCGCCTGCCCAGATCAGGCCGCTGAGAGCAAGCCCTCCGGTTGACGCGGCAAGCGACTCCCGGCGCATCCTGAGCGCCCGGCCCAGACAGAACGCGGCGAACGCGCCGGCGAGGCCGTAAGAAAGGCCGAGCCAGTATTCCCCTGGCCCGAGGTAGCGGGCCAGCCGGGATTCCTCGGGCTGCTCAAACTCGTAGGTCGCCCACTGCCCATTTCCGCTCGATGTCGACACGTTTCGGGTAACGTAGAGAAAATGTCCGGCCAAAATCGCCATGAACACGCCCGTTGGAATCGCCCACTTCACTGCACCGCCTCCACGCGATTCGCTTCGATGACCAGCCCCTTCTCTCCCCGAACCATTCGCCCGGTGATTTCCACTACGGCTTTCGGCTCGGGCAGGGCGCCGGAGAACTTGACGGGGAGAATGTTCTCCGCGCAGGTCAACACGCCACCACAGGATTCGAATTCGCGGGAGTCGATAATTCCGAACACCCCCTTCGATGGCTTCACACCGGCAACCACCCCGCGGAGCACGATGTCTCCTTTGAAATCGTCGGGGCGCTTCGCCAAGTCATCGACATGGACGACTTTCGAGGCGGCGGCCGGTTTCACGGCGGCGGCCAGTGGCGGGGCGGCCGGCTCGTCCGTTCCGCGGACGAACGCATACGTAATCCCTGCGACGACGATGGCCGAAGCGAGAATCACGGCAATGGTTCCAGTCTTCATCTTGCGGCCCTTTCTTCTGCGTCCTTTGCCCGCGCTTGGGCGTCTTCGGTCAGGCACCAAGCGCTGTCCAGGAGCTTGATCACACAGGGGTCGACCACGTGATACAGAATCTGATTGCCGTTGCGCCGGCACTCGACAATCCCGCGGTCGGCGAGCCGTTGGAGTTGATTGGAGACCGCTTGAGGCTTCATTTCCACTGCCTCCGCCAGTTCGGTGACGCACATTTCG
This sequence comes from Planctomycetota bacterium, assembly GCA_024278415.1. The sequence goes on from JAJRTI010000889.1 coordinate 2,339, forward strand.
CCCGTGCGCGCCAGCGCATGAAGGAGGCGAAGGCGGGTGTCATTGGCCAGGATCTTGAAGACGGCAGTGAGTTGATCGGCCTGGGCAGGCGTAATGAGCGGACGGTCTTGCAGGGCCGCTTTGGGTGGGCAGCACACCGATTCGGTCGCGCAAGTTCCTTTCTTGGCCATCGCAGCGATTCCCGTTGAGACCTGATCATCTCGGCAACACTACTATTACATGATACCGTGTAATAGTAGCACTGTCAAGTTTCTATTCTGGCGTTGTGACATTTCAGCTTTTCAGGCAGCTTCGCCGCCCTGCAAGTCGAAGTCACCCGCGCTGGACGGCCGCGTCCCGCGCACCGGGCGCGGCAGGTCGTTCCCCACGAGGTACTTGAAAGCCGAGTGCAACGGGGATAGCGCCCCCGCCGATGTGCGCAAGTGGCGTCCTGCATCCGTAGGGCGGCTCCGCCATCCGTGGTATTCCTCCACCGCTTTGGCGGCACGTCCGGTGCCTGCCGTGCCGCGGGCGAATTGCGGCCAGAAGCCACGCGAGGATATCCCACCTTGAGACGCGGGCAAAGACCAGGGCGGCGGCTCTAGCATGATCTCCAGACGCACAGCCCAGCTCCAGATAATCACACTTTCCAAAGTGTGGTTATTCGGAGGTGCGGGCCCGCAGCTCTCGGCCGTCACCAGCTTGGTAGCCGATCAGCGCCCTTCCATGCTGAGATACGACAGCGCGTCCTCGACGCCGGCAGCGAAATGATACGCCTGCCGGTGCTTGGGCTTGGCAAAGCCGGCCGCGATCATGCGGTCCAGGAACCCCCGAAGCGCGTCGTAGTAGCCGGCCACGTTCACGAACACGACCGGCTTGCCGTGCTCCTTGAGGAGACGCAACGCTATGACCTCGAACGCCTCGTCCAGCGTGCCGAAGCCGCCGGGCAGCACGACGAACGCGTCGGCCCGGGCCACCATCTCCTCTTTGCGCTCGCGCAGGCCGGCTGTGACGATCATCTCATCCGCACCATCGAACCCCGCGCCGGCGTAGATCTTCGGGATGACGCCCACGACCTGCCCGCCGGCCGCCTTCGCTCCCCGCGCGGCCGCGGCCATGGAGCCCATGTCCGTGCCGCCGAATACGAGTGCCCACCCGCGCTCGGCAATGCCACGGCCCAGGGTGTGCGCGGCCTCAAGAAACGACGCGTCGACGGAGTTGCTCGATGAGCAAAAGACACAAATAGACTGCATGCTGGCCTGGCTCCACGAGGGACGGAAGGGCGTCGCTTCGGCCTTGGCCTCGCGACAAAAAGTGGTTTGACAATCCACGAATCCGGGATATACTTCCCTGTGTATTACAATTCAGAAACAAGGCGGCTTCGGCCGCCTTCGCGAGCGCTTCCCCTCGCGAGCCTAGACGCGCCCCGCATCCGGGGCTCCCACGCGATAGACGGGTGATCCCAAGCGGGCCGTTATGTTTCGCGTGCATACCGAGGCCGCCTGCGGGAAGCGCTTTTCTTTGACCCCGAACCGGTACGATGGCCATGACGCGGCCGCCCGTTCGGGGTCGCTTCGTTCTGGGGGGGTCACGGTGCCGCGAGCAGCTCCAGCCGCACGTCATCCACCCAGAAGTCCGCTTCCATGTCCAGGGCCTTGCCGCCCTTCTCGACTGCGAGCCGGCCTTCGACGGCGCTCGGAGGTGCGTCGAACGTGGCCGAGAGGCGCTGCCACTCGCCCGCCTTGCCCATGTCGTAGCGGTTTGTGTTGACGTTCTCGATGTGATCGTGGTTGGCCTTGTGCAAGCCGACCTTCACGTATGGCGGCCTGCGGCCTGGCTTCAGCGCACCCACGCGCAGCCAGCAGGAGAGGCGATACCGCGCGGCCGGGATGAGGGGCTCGCGTATCGACGTCGCCACGTAGTTCCAGCTCCCCTGCTGCCGGCCGTGCACGCGCATGGACGCGTTGCCCGAGTGCTTCACGGTTGTGTCCCGCTCCACGCGCATGCCCGTGGCCGGCGCCCACAGCGTGTCGCCGGCCTCGAAGCCGGCCGCATAGGCCACGCGGCGCCGCGGAGCGACTTTGACGCAAGGAATCGACGCAACCGCGTAGCGGTCGTCTCCGTCGCGGCCCTCGATGCCAAGCAGAATGCGCCGGCCCTTCTCCGGCCAAACCATGGCGACCTTGAGCGCATACTGGCCGGGGGCAATCGTCGCGGGCAGGTCGAGCACCACGTGCTCCTCCACAGACTTGCCTGGAGCCCAGCGCGTGGTGGGTGTGCTGGGGAACTGCATCGCGCGGGCCACGACCTCGCCCCGCGCGTTCGCCAGCGTGAACTCGATCGCGAAGCTCTCCGTGCAGGGAGCGACGCCCATGTTCCGCCACTCATGGGCAATGGGCAGGCGGGCAGGGATGGCGCCGTCCACGCGGATGCTCTTGGGTATCGTGGCCCGCGTGAGCACGAACCGGTAGCCGATGCGCCGCGCCGCGTCCCGAAGGATCGCGCGGGCCGCGGGGGGCGCGGTGCGCAGCCGCGGCATCCAGAAGCAGTTGGTGTTGAGGTAGCTGATGGGCGCTTCGAGGCCTTTCTCGACCGCCCCCTTGAAGCCGCCCTTCATGCTCTCCAGCCCCGCGTAGCTGCTCCTGAACTCGAAGTTGCCCTTGACCCCTCGGTCCGCGTACGGCGCGTAGAGCCACTTGCCCACGTGGTAGCTCGCGCCGGCCGCGGTGAGGCCGTCTTGCCGGAAGTGGAGGCCGCGAATGGCCGCGTAGTCGTCGACCGACACGTAGGGGCCCACGTTGAGGAACACCTGCGAGCGCGGGAACGCACGCGCGTACGCGTCGATAATGCGCCGGTAGGCCTGGATGTATTTCGTCTCCGTGAAGCCGGTCTCCGCCAACTGCTGCGGAGTCCAGCGTCCGGGGATATGCAAGCCCAGGTGCATTTCTCCCCACTCGCCGATCTGGCAGATGTCGATAAACTCCAAGCCCTCGCGGCCGTCGAGGCACGCGCCTAACTTCGCGATGAGCTTCTCACACTCCTCCAGGTAGCGCTCGTCCCAGAAGATCGGGTCCGTCTGCACGCCGCCCCTGCCTCGGTGTTGCACGCCGGGCACGCCTTTGTCGAAGACCCACTTCGGCGTGACGTACCGCTCCCGCGAGCTGACGCTTTCGCTCATGACGCGGAATGCGACGCGCTTGCCCTGCTCCTTGACCCAGTAGTTGAAGATCGGCCCGAAGTAGTCCTCCAGCGGCTTGTCCTCCTCCGGCTCGATGGTTGCCCATTGCGTGCGGATGTACATGATGTCGACCACGCCGCGGAACCAGTCGCCCTCCTTGAGCCGCGTCCGTGTGCTCCCCGACATGTACAGCCCCATGCCCGGGTTGAGCAGCGCGGCGTCGGTCTGCTTGGGCGTGACGCTCACAGTCGCGGCCTCGCCAGCCGGGGCAGCCCCGAGGCTGGCCAGCAGCAAGGCGGTGGTGATGGCGGACATGGAGGACTCCTTCGCTCTGGGCATTGTCACTCGAACACCTTCACCAGATCCGACCACTTCTTGCATCGCTTCTGCACGAGTTCGCGGGCCGTGTAGCGGTCGCGCTCCGCGATGGCTTCGCAGATATCGAAGTCGGTCTTGCGCGCGTATTGGTTCACGCGGTCGTAGAGGCGCGCCATCAGCTCCAGGCGCACCTCTCGGTATTCGGGGTCGTCGAACTTGTTGTGCATCTCGTAGGGGTCGGCCTCGTGGTCGTACAGCTCGCCGCCGATCTCGTGTGAGTAGAACACGAGCCGGTAGCGCCGGGTGCGCAGCGCGTTCACGTAGCGCTGCGGCGGCGGGAAGTCCCACTCGCAGATCGCCTCCTCCTTGCCGTCGCCGCGGCCTTCGGCTACGGGCACGACCGACTCGCCGTCCATGCCGGCCGGGGCCGGCACGTCGGCCAGCTCACATACCGTGGGCAGGAGGTCCACCGACTCGATGATGCCGCCTCGGCGGTCGCCCTGGGGGCTGCCGGGGTAGCGGAGCAGGAACGGGATGCGGTGGATCGACTCGTAGATGCCGATGTTCTTGTCGCACGTGCCGTGGTCGCCGGCAAAGTCGCCGTGGTCAGCGGAGTAGAAGATGATCGTGTTGTCCAGCTCGCCCGCGGCTTCGAGGTAGTCGAGCACGCGGCCGATCTCCATGTCGATGCACGTGACGAGCGCGAAGTGGTACGCGAGCGCCTTCTTGAACTCGCGCATGTTGTCGAACCGGCTCATGCGGCCGCGGATGGACTTCATGACGAAGTCCGGCCGGCCCGCCCACTGGTTCTCCCACCAGTCCACGTAATCCGGCCCCAGTTCGATCTCATCGGGGTCATACAGGTCCGCATATTCGGCGGCGGGAGTCCAGTTGGGATGCGGCCGCTCGAAACTCATGTGCAGGAAAAACGGCCGGCGCGTGTCGCGGCCTTCGAGGAACGCCAACGACTCGTCCCCGGTCCACCGTTCGATGCTGTGTTCGTAGGGCAGGTCTGCGATCGCGCAGGCCTTGCGCCGGGCCTCGTGGCCGGGCGGGAGTGTGCCGTCCTCGTACTTGTCCGCGAGGCCATGGTCGATGAGGTACTTGAAGTAATGATGCTTCGTCAGATCGCGGCGATCCCCGTCGCACAGGTCGCAGTAGCGGATGTGCTCGTATGCTTCATCGTCCCATTTCTGGATCATGTGCCCCTTGCCGACCATCGCGGTCTGGTACCCCTGCCGGCGCAGCACCGCGCCGAGCGTGTTCGGGTTGGTGTCGTCCAGCTCGAAATTGTTGTTGCCCACGATGCGGTGCGTGTGCACGTACTGGCCGGTCACGAACGAAATCCGCGACGGCGCGCAGATGGGGTTGTTGCAGTATGCGCGGTCGAACATGACGCCTTGAGCCGCGATGCGGTCGAGGTTTGGCGTGCGCACGTTGGGATGCCCTGCGCAGCCCATGCTGCCGGCGTTGTGCTGGTCGGTCATGAAGAAGATGACATTGGGTCGGCGGTCCATCAGTAGTCCTTCGGTTTGTGTGTTCTTGTGACTCCAACCAGAGAAAGGGAGCCAGGATAGGCTGTGCGTAGGAGCGCGTCAAGCCGGCCCCGCGCGGTTGGAGGAACCAGACCTGTCGTGAGGGAAGGGATCCATCCCCTGGAGCGGAATGCCTGCGCATTCCGATGCTTGCCAGCCGTACGGTGAAGACGGAAGGCGATCCCGAGGCTTCGGGATCCGCTCCAGGGTTGCGAGCGAAGCCCGCCTTGTGGCTGTCTCGCTTGGCTGCGACAGCCCTACAGGCGGGACTCCAAACTGTCGCGCAGGTGCGACGTGTCGTTGATGCAGCGCGCTTTGGGCACGGCGTAGCCCTCATGCTCGTCCCATTCGATCCAAGTCACCCCGGTGGGGTCGTAGTGGAGGTGGGAGTAGACCAGCGGCAGCGGCCAGTCCAGGAGATGGCTCACGAGCGACAGGCAGACCCCGGCGTGGCAGAAGAGCGCGAGGGTGTCGTCGTTAGATTGTTTGACGCGATAGCGGTGGCCGTCGCGCACGTACCCGTGTCGCTTGATGAGCGCGTCGAATTCCATCGCGAGCCCGGAGTGGCCGGGCTGCATGTGCCGGCCGTAGGCGGCGACCTCGGCCCAGTTGTGGTGGCTGGGCAGCTCCGGCCCAGCCAAGACGTCCGCGCCCGGCACGTTCCACGACCACAAGTTACCCTCGAAGTTGCCGTCCAACTCATGAAGCCAGTCGAGCGTGGTGGGGTGCATGCGATGCGCGTGCGCGGTGTAGCTCATGGTCGCCTGCGCGCGGCCCATGGGGCTGGCGTAGATCGCGGCGATGGGCACGTCGCGCAGGCGCTCGGCCAGCGCTTGGGCTTCGGCGTGGCCCTTCTCGGTGAGCGTGTCGTTTGCGTAGTCGGGGTCGCCGTGGCGGATGAGGAGTGCTTGCATGGGGAGGGGAACGGTAAAGGGGTGGTCGTTGTTCGTGTTCACTCGCCAATGATCTTCACGAGCAGCCGTTTGCGCCGGCGGCCGTCGAACTCGCCGTAGAAAATCTGCTCCCACGGGCCGAAGTCGAGGCGGCCATCAGTAACCGCGACGACGACCTCCCGGCCCATGACCTGGCGCTTGAGGTGCGCGTCGCCGTTGTCTTCGCCGGTGCGGTTGTGGAGGTACTGCGAGATCGGCTCATGCGGCGCCAGCTCTTCGAGCCAGCGCTCGTAGTCTTGGTGCAAGCCGGATTCGTCGTCGTTGATGAACACGCTGGCGGTGATGTGCATCGCGTTCAC
>JAJRTI010000890.1 GCA_024278415.1 Planctomycetota bacterium
ATACGTACAATCAGACCTACACCCATAGTTTAGCAGAGCCGCACCATATTGCAATGCCCACGCGATTTGATGGCAGGGCACTGGACCGGCGGCTACCGCAGCTCTCGCCACGTCTCGATGAACGCGCGCACGTTCGCCCAAGTGCTCGGACTATCGTCCACCACGTTGTCCACCGGCGAGAGGATGAAGCCGCCCCCGGGCGCGAGGATGCCCATGGCCTCGCGCACCGCGTCGCGCACGTCGTCCGGCGCGCCGGTCTCGACCGTGACGAATCCATTGACGCCGCCCCAGATGGCGACCTTCCCCGCGAGCTTCTCCTTGGTCAGCGGCAGGTCCGCGCGGCAATCCTGCACCGGGTCCACGCCGATGAGCACGTCGACGCCCGCGTCGATGTAGTCGTCGAGCAGCGGCGTGAAGGAGCTGGTCGAGATGACGGCCAGCTTCGCGCCGGCCGCGTGGCAGCGCTCGGCCTCGGCCTTCACGTCGGGCAGGATGAAGCGCTCGTAGAGCGCGGGCGAGTAGAAGTCACACGTTTCATACCACCCGCGGCGGATGTAGAGGTCCACGCCCTCCTCGAGCACGACCTCCTCGCGCACGCGATTCCACTCGCTGATGATGCTGAACAACTCCTCGACGTAGTCGGGACGTTCGAGCGCGTCGAAGGTCAGCTCCTCCATGCCGCAGAGCCAACACGCGGTGTCGAAGAGCGAGCCCCACTCGCCGATGGTCATGAGACCCAGCTCGTCTGCGAGCGCCTTGGCCGGCTGGGCCGCGGCGCGGAACTCCGCGATTTCGTCCGCGGTGGGAGGCGTGAGCAGGTAGCGGAGCGCGGGCAGATCCTCAGGGCCGGCCACGAGCCGCTTGCGCGAGCGCGGGACCACGAAGTCATCGAAGAGGGGCACGCGGTCGCCGTGGACCCAATCCTCGGTCTTGTTGACCGCGGTGGTCAGCGTGCCGGCCGGCGTGGCATAGGAGCGGTGGAGGATAGGGTAGCGCTCGCCCGGCGCGTCCTCGCGCCAGTCGCGCACCTCCACGTTGTCGCGGAACCGCACGGGCAGGCCATGGAGGTCGCCTTGCTCGGACGTGGCGCGGTTGCGCTTGGCCTCGCGCACAGGCAGGCCCACGAAGGTATCGAGCCCCATGTCGACTTGCCGGCGCACGAACTCGAACTGGTCCGCGCATTGGCCGCGCAGCGCGGCGAAGATCATGAAGCAACACGGAGTGTAATCGGTCGCGTCGTACGCAATGGTGGCGAGCATGCGCTCGCGGGATGTCATGGAGTCGGGCATGGGGCGCTCCTGGTGGTCTTGTTGAGCGAGGTGAAATGGAGCGGAATGCCTTTGCATTCCGATGCTTGTACGGCCGCACAGTGAAGACGGAAGGCGATCCCGAGTCTTCGGGATCCGCTCCATAGCGGGCTCACCACTTGCGCCAGCCGGGGAAGGGCGGCGCGTACTGGTCGTGGTCGGCGACCGCCTTGGCCTCATCGACGAGGCAGAACTTGCCGATGTTGTTCCATTGCCGCACGTATAGCACCTGGTACGCGATCCACGCCAGCCATTTGTCCGCGCGCTGAGTGCGCAGAGCATCGATGGCCTCGCGTCCATGCGCCCTGAAGCGAAAGATGCTGTTGCCCACAACGCGCCAGCCGTACGCGGCATCGACGCGTTTGCAGCCATCGCCGTATTCACGGAACAACTCCAGGAGCCGATCGAGGGCCGCACGCCGCTGGATAGGGGGGAGGTAGGAGGGGATGTAGCCCAGGGCGAGCGCGGCGATGAGCTGCACCGCGACGGCCTCTTCGGTCTCGCCATCTCCATCGAGCATCGACATCCAGTCCGCCGCGAGTTGCCGGCGTTGCGCCTGCGAGAGCTTGAGCCGCAAGCCCAGGAGCCCTTCGGTCGCGTGGAAACGCACGCGGTAGTCTTCCGCCTTGTCGAGCATCATGCGGCGCAACGCGGGGTAGACCGCGGCCTGCGCGCCGGCATGTCCCATCTTGTACAGCGCGCGCACACAGACTTCTCGCACCGCGGCCGCGTCGCTCGAGGTCCCGGCCACGGCCGCGCCCACGTCATGCGACGCGATGAGCGCGTCCCTGCACGCCATCTTGAACTGGAAGTGGGAATCCTTCGCCAGCGCGGCCAGGATACGGGCGACGGAGTCCGGGCCGCGGGCCTTGCCAAGCGCTGCCGCGGCCGCGATGCGCACGCTCGACTCCGGGTCGAAGAGCCGGCCCTCGATCACGTGCGCCTGGTCCGAAGCCTCCAGCGCGGCCAGCGCGTGCATGGCCTTGCGCCGCACGAGCACGTGCGGGTCCTCCGCCATCTCGGCCACGGCCGGCGCGTCGATCTTCAGCTTGCCGTGCATCACGTCGTCGAGCGTCTGCACGCGCAAGCGCCAGTCCTCGCTCCGCAGCGTGGCCGCGCTCGTGGGCTCCAGGCTCAGGCGCTCGACGCCGTTCCTGGCCCAGGTGGTGACCGCGATCGGCGTGACGCCGGCCGCGACGTACTTCGCCCACCCCGGGTCGTACGGGTCCACCGCGCGCACGGTGAGCTTCACGAGCGTGCCGCGGCACTTCTTGATGAGCCGGTCGAGGAGTTTGCGTTGGGCCCCGGTCCCGGCCAACTGCGCCCACAACTCGTCCACGATCCCCTCGTCGACCCAGCGCTGCCAGTCCATGTGGATCATGCCCGTGCCGGGCATCGGTTTGCTCCACCAGGGTTGCGCGTAGTCGGGCTCGTTCGCATCGAGGATGACCGACAGCTTCTTGCCCTTCGCCGCGAGCACGGCGTGCAGCTCGCGGAGGAACTGAGTGACGAAGACGCCGCGGCAGCGATACCAGTGCTTGCGCTGGTCGTCGGTCAGCTTGTCCCGGCGCAGGTCGACGTTGGGGAAGCGCTTCGCGAATTCCCGCACGACCGGCTCGTTGAACCCGAACTCGTCGAGGTAGCGTATGCCGAGGTTCTCGACGTACGTATAGAAATTGATGCCGTCGAACTCGTAACGCGTGACGAAGTCCACGTAGCGCTTCACGAGCGCGGCCCGCACCTCGGGGTAGGCGAACGAAAGGGGTCCCGGGCATCGGCGCTCGCCCCAGCGGTCGAGCATGCACCATTCCGGGTGCTCGATGCGGAAGCGGTCCTCGAAGAGATACGGCGCGATCACGCCCACGTCCGGCTGCACGCCGTGCTCGAAGAGTCCGGTGTACATGAAGATCTCCATGCCGTTGCGCCGCGCGGCCGCGACCGCGGCTTCGTTGGCGTGGAGGTCGTTGTACACGTGTCGTTTCCATTCGATCCAATCGTACGTGCGCACGGACGCCTTGCCCATCTTGTACTCTTTGTCCCACAAGTAGCTCTGCGCGCCGCGCCAATACATGCGCTTGACGCCGTACGTCTTGGCCAGCCACTCGAACAGGGCATCGACTGTGGCCGGGCTGTCAACGGGTTCGCGCTCCGCGACCCAGAGGTGGTCTCCGGTGCCGCAAAACGCGTAGAGCGGCATCTTGCCTGGTGTCATGTCAGGTCTCTTTTGGCCGGCTGCGGAGGCCGTAGTCAGGGCGGACAGCAGCGCAATGAAGGAGAGTTTTGTCATGGAATGCATCACAGGGGGGGCGTCGTTAGGAGTCCCGCCTCTAGGCGGTCTGGCTGGGAGTCAGGCCGTACAAAGCGGGCTTCACCCGCAACCGAAACGGCACGCGCGGCGCACCTTTTTGGAGTGCGCCGGCAGAGCCCGCTGCAAGGCGGGCGGCGACGGCGCTTTTGCTGCATGCGCGCGGCTTGCGCGAATTTGCGTTCGCGTAGACATGCGCGCGCTGCCGAGGAAAAGCGGCGTCAAGCCGCCGCACTCCACAACGCCTCGCCGCGGCCCGTACGCCG
>JAJRTI010000891.1 GCA_024278415.1 Planctomycetota bacterium
AAGAAGGGCTTACGGCCGGGGAATCGCGTCTTCGTGGACAACTTCGCGGTCTACTCGCGGCAGGAACGGTCGCTCCGCGTAGGCTTCAGCACGCCGCCGGACGCCACGGGCATCGCGGGCTACAGTTGGGTTCTGGACCGAAAGCCGAACACGATGCCCGGCGAGCAGGTGGCGGGGCAAGGCGCATGGGCAAGCTGGGCCGGCCTCGCGCCGGGCATATACTACGTGCACGCGAGGGCGGTGGACGGCGCGGGCAACTGGGGGGCCACTCGGCATCTCAAGGTCGTAGTCGAGTAGCTGAACGGCTTCCCATTTCACCACTCGCGCGGGCGGGCCGTGGCTGGCAAGATTTTCCGCTGCGGAGTGTCCGATTCTCTCAGCGATTGCGTTTATGGGTACGAGGCCGAGCGGGTCCGTGGCTTGAAGCCATGGTGCTCGCCCCCTACAATGTGTCGCCGTGCATCGGTTTTGCAAGTCACGCAGGCGCGCGTGGCATAGGATGCATGGCGGCGTCGCACGCTAACGAGGAGGTCCATCCGTGGCAGAGCAACTGCTGAGGTGCGCGAAGTGCAGCAAGACGTACCGCGCGCCGAACTACGTTGAGGGTCGCGAATACAAATGCCCCCGATGCGATGTGGCGATGGAGGTTGTGTCGCGCGCGGGCACGCCTCCGCCAAGTGAGGACGGCGAAGGTGGCGCTGGCCCCGATCCGCTCATCGGGAAGCAACTGGGCGAGTGCAAGATCATCGAGAAACTGGGCGAGGGCGGTATGGGTGCAGTGTACAAGGCGGAGCATGTGGGCCTAAGACAACTTCGTGCGGTGAAGGTGTTGCCGCAGGTCAAAGCGGCGAAGTCTGAGCGCTCGGTGCAGCGCTTCCTGCGCGAGGCGCGGGCGCTGGCCCAGTTGGAGCACCCGAACATCGTCAGGGTGTACAACGTGTCCGAGGCCGAAGGGTGGCACTACATCGAGATGGAGTACGTCGAGGGCCAGAGCGTGGAGGATCTGGTCAACAAGGGCAAGCTGAGTGTGGCGCGCGCAACGGGCATTGTTTTCGATGTCGCAGGCGCGCTGGCAGACGCACACGCGCAAGGCATCGTGCACAGAGACATCAAGCCTGCCAATATCTTGCTCGACAAGAACGGCACGGTGCGGCTGGTGGACTTCGGCTTGGCCAAAAACGTGGAGGGCGGCGACTCGCTCATCACGCTCGAAGGCCGGGGCGGCATCGGCACTCCGTCGTTCATGAGCCCGGAGCAGTGCGACGGCAAGCCGCTCGACGGACGGTCCGATATCTACTCGCTTGGTGTGACCTACTTCACGCTGGTCACCGGCGAGTTGCCTTTCAAGGGCGACAGCACGTTGGACGTGATGCGCCAGCACAGGGAGGAAGCGCCGCCCGATCCGAGGCGGTTCGTCAGCAGCCTGCCGGACAACGTGTGCCAGATCATTGCCAAAGCCCTGGCGAAGGATCCGAAACACCGCTTCCAGAACTGCAAGGAGATGGTGTCTGCGCTGTCTGCTGTGATCGAAGGGAAAGACTTGAATCTGGGAGTGGGCTCGATACTGCCGCCTAGGGTGCTCACGGCGCTGAGCATGCTCAAGTTTGTCGCTGTGCTGCTGCTTGCCCTGGCCTTGAAGCAAAAACGAATGGCAGCAGTCGCGGCCATCGTGCTTCTGCTTTGTATCCCGGGGATACGTACGCGGCTAGTCGAGACGGCCAAGCCTTGGGTCGAGAACTTGCGCCAACATACACCGCCGAAGGAGTCGGTAGGAGGCGACCCAGAAGACCCCGAGCCCGCTGGGAAAGACGGCACTGGCACGCCGATGGGCAGCCAAGGCGGAACCACTGCCTCCACAGTGATCGAGGTCAGCTCTGAACCAGGCTCCAAGCCTGATCCCAAGCGAGCGCAGGCCGGCCCCGGTACGACCCTTCAGCAACCAACCGAACCCGAGCCGACTGAAGGGCCTCTCGCAGTCCTGCCCGGGCCGGCCGGCGGCCTCCCCCCTGGCTTTGAAGAAGCCTTCATGTTGCCGTACGGCGACCGCGACCAGTACGGCAACCCCGTGGTGACGCGCAACGGCAAGAAGGCCGATCCCAAGACGGGCTACCCGTATGAGATTTGGCTCAAGCGGCCGCGCATGGAGTTTGTGTTCGTGCCGGCGGGGGAGTTCATGATGGGGACTGAGGTCGGCACTTGGGCCGATGAAAAGCCGGCCCATCGGGTCCGCCTGACAACGCCGTTCTACTTGGCGAAGTACGAGGTGACCCAGGGGCAGTGGCGTGCGGTGATGGGCACCATGCCGTGGGCGGGGAAGGAGTGCGTGAAGAGCGATGACCGAAACCCAGCCGTGCATGTGACTTGGTCGGAAAGCGATCGCTTCGTGAAAAGGCTCGGGGCGGGATTGCGTCTGCCCACGGAAGCGGAGTGGGAGTACGCGTGCCGGGCCGGTAGCAAGACGGCGTACTGCTTCGGCGACAGCCCGAGCCTGTTGGGGTACTATGCGTGGTTCAACATGAACGCCCAATACGCAGGCGAGGACTATGCGCATCCCGTGGGCGCCAAGCGCCCCAATATGTGGGGTCTGTACGACATGCACGGCAACGTGTGGGAGTGGTGCCAAGACAGGTATGGCGCCTACCCCTCTGGCAGCGTCACGGACCCGAAGGGCTCGTTGCGGGGGACTGAGCGTGTCAGCCGTGGCGCTTGCTTCAACCGCGACGCCGGGGCCTGCCGCTCAACGTATCGCGGCAAGGGCCCTCGCAGCACGCAGAACCATCGCCTGGGCTTGCGCCCCGCCATGTCGATGGCAGCCGCCAGCACTTCCGTGGGCAGGAGCGTGCTTCAGAGAGAGCCGCCCAAGGCCGCCGGTCCGAGTGCAGCCAAGCTCCCCCCGGCATCGGCGAGAGTCTTCACCGTGCCCAACGTCGACATGGACCAATACGGCAATCGCGTGGTCAAACGCGGCGTGCAGCACGATCCTGCAACGGGCTACCCGTTCGAGGTGTGGCTGGAGGAGCCTCGGATGGAGTTCGTGCTCGTGCCGGCGGGCGAGTTCATGATGGGAAGCATGGGGCGCGGATTCGCCGGCCTAGAAAATGAGCAGCCGATTCACCACGTTCGCCTGACTCAGCCCCTCTTCCTAGGCAAGTACGAAGTGACGCGGCAGCAGTGGCGGAGCGTCATGGGGAGCAGTCCTTGGGCGGACGATGGAGACGACACCGCGAGCGGCGACGGGCGGAGGCCAGCGAACCGTGTAAGCTGGGACGACGTTCAAGTGTTCGTACGAAGGCTTGGGAAGGGGTTCCGCTTGCCGACGGAAGCCGAGTGGGAGTACGCGTGCCGCGCGCGTAGCACGAAGGCGTACTGCTTTGGTGCCGATCCCAGTCGGTTGAAGCTCTATGCTTGGTTCGGCGTGCCCATACAGGCTCGCGATTACCATGCGCGGCCAGTCGGCGGCAAACGTCCTAATGGGTGGGGGCTCTACGATATGCACGGGAACGCGTGGGAGTGGTGCTACGATCGCTATGGCATCTATCCCGATGGCAGTGTCACAGACCCGAAGGGCCCTGATCGCGGTTCGCAGCGGATCTGTCGAGGCGGGAGCTTCGTCAACGACGCCGAGGAGTGCCAGACAACAACTCGTCACTCGTGGTATGGCAGCCGACGGGCGTTTGGGTTCCGCACGGCCATTCTGCTTTCCGAGGTCAACCTATCCTTGGAGACAGGACCGCGTGTGCCGAAGCAAGCGGCCACTCCCACCCGGCCTGCGAAGGGCCTCCCCACGGGTCTGGACAAAGACTTCATGCTTCCCGACAGTGACGAGGACCAATACGGCAACTCCGTAGTCACTCGCAATGGCAAGAAGGCCGATCCCAAGGCCGGCTATGCGTACGAGATTTGGCTGAGGCGGCCGCGCATGGAGTTCGTGTTCGTGCCTGCCGGCGAGTTCATGATGGGGAGTCGGCTCAGCCACGCACAGGTGTCCCGCATGTTCGGG
>JAJRTI010000892.1 GCA_024278415.1 Planctomycetota bacterium
CCAGGGTTGCGAGCTTCGCTCGCGAACCCTGGGCTGATATCCGGAATCCCGTTGGGATTCAGATACCCCAACACGCGGCGTTGCACGGAAGCTTTGACAGTACTCCGGTACCTGGCTGTTGTACTTGGCTGAAGTGTTACCCCACTTCGAACGGACGCTCTTCAGGTGGGCAAACCTTTTTGATGCGCCCATGTTTGCACGCAACCTGTCAGCGAGCCAGTCGCCGTTGAACGCGTAGGGTTGGCTGTTGTTTTTTGTCGCGGCTAGGAGCCTGTCGGGGTATTCGAACCATGCCACATGATACGTTCGTTTGGTGGCGGAATCCGATCACATGATCAACATGTGGTGTACCGGTGTGGTTTCTCCGACAGGCTCCTAGTTTATTATCGAGGATGGTTTTGGCTGACTTGACGAAGTGTGCTTTCGTATCGATCATCACTATGATGGGAGTAGACTCATGCCCGGCTGCTGAGATCAACCGGAGTCACGCGATCTCTGCCAAGGCTGGCGCGTCGTACGCGAGAGCTGGCAAACTGTACAGCTCTCGCAAGTATGCAGAGGCACTTGCCGCTTACCGGAAGTACCTTGCAGACACGCCGAAGGTCAAGCCCACCAGCCAGGCCACGGTCGAGCAGAGAATCGGGCTGTGCCTGCGGTATACGAAGCAGTACGACGAGGCGCTGGCCCAATTCGACAAGGTGCTCGCGTCGCAGAAGGGCCAATGGCTCTGGTGGGCCACGCAGGTGTATCGAGGCGATACGCTGGCGGCCATGAAGCGCTTCGACGAGGCTGAAGAGGCGATCGCACTCGGGTTGAAGAGCAGCAAACTCAGCCTGGGCCTGATGGGCCAGGCGTACCGCGTGCTCACGATCGTGCGGCTCAAGCAAGGAGAGCCCCAAGCCGCGTTGCCATACGCGAAGCGCATGTACGAAGTCACGCTGCTGTACGGCGCAGTGGACGCGATCAACCGCGTGTGCGAGTGCTACAAACGCATCGACGGCGACATCAATCCCAACGTGCGCGAGTTCCTGGAATTCCAGAAGTACGGACCCAGCGGGAAGGACGGCCAGCCGGGGACCGAGGACGATCTGAAGAATCCGCTGGACGACGCGCCGCCGGCCGACGAGGCTGACCTGGCCGCGTTCGCGCGCGAGGCTATTCCCAAGCTGGAGCCGAGGGCCTGCACCGAACGAGGCCGGCTGTGGATGCTCGCGGGCGACTACCCGCGCGCGCTGCGGGAGTTCACAAACGCGTACCGCGCGGCCGCGCTGGAGACCACCAAGCGCAAATGGCCCCGGCACATGACGGACGCGGCCGGGGACATCGCAGCCGCGCTCAAGGCGATCGACGGCCACGTACATCGGGCCAACCAGTTCCTGCTCTTCCAGCGCTACGGCCCCGCGGGCAAAGACGGCGAGCCCGGGACCGCGGACGACTTGGCGAACCCCTTGAAGGAGTTGCCCGCCGACTACTGGGCGACCCACGCGCCGGCCGACAAGCAACTCGACGCCGCGTTCCAGGCGGCTCTCGATGAGAAGCCCGATACGTATCAAGGCCACCGCGGACGCGGCTACCTCTATCTCGCCTGGGGCAAGCCGGGCCAGGCGATGGAGGAGATGAAGACCGCGTACAAGCTCTGCCCGCTCACGCAGAGGGACTTGGTCCGGGCGATCACCGACATCGCGGTCGCGATCAAGGCGCAAGACCTCGATGTTTTTCGCGCGAACCGATACTTGATGTTCCAGAAGTACGGCCCGAAAGGCAAAGACGCCAAGCCCGGCACTAAAGACGATCTGACGAACCCTTTGGCCGCGGCGAAGTAGAGCGGAGATGAAACGCAATCCGCCGTACGGCGGACGCGAAGGCGCGAAGAGGGGACAACGTGACAGGGGGGCGTGGCTGCCTATGGCGGTGCGCGCCTGGTAGGTATAGTGAAACATGCTCCTTCGGTGGCCGATACAGGCGGAGGAGGCCCTTACGGGCCTCACTACGAACGAGGGCGTTCGACGCAAAGACGCACAAACGTGATGGATCCCACAACCACGGCAACACGGCTGGGTCTGGCCGCAGCGCTGATCTGCTGCATGGCGGCCCCGTTCGCGGGGGCGCAGGAGGACGCGGCCAGGCAACGGGAGGCCCTGGCGTTCATCGCGATCACGAACTACGAAGATGCCGCGGTCGCGTTGCTTGGCCAGGCCGCGGATGCGCGCATTGCCCAAGCGTCTCGCAAGACTCGGCAGGCATGCTTGGCGTACCTCAAGCGCTACCCCAAGGGCGAATACAAGACCGACGTGGAGGCGATCCTCCAGTTCGCCAACGACACGCTCGCCGATATCGAAGCGCCCCTGAAGCAGCAAGAGGAGGCGCGCCGCGCGATCTTGGAGCAGGCGCGGGAGAAGTTCGCGCCGGCCCTGCCGCCTCGGATGCACGCGCGGCGCTTGCCTCGCCTGCTCGACGTGCGGATCTGTCTCCCAATCGACGCGCGAGTCGCCCGACTGGAGACCGGCCGAGCCGCAGGCGTCATGGCCGCACTGGATCCCGAGCCCGCGATCCCGCCGCAGGCGC
>JAJRTI010000893.1 GCA_024278415.1 Planctomycetota bacterium
AACTGCGGTTGAAGATGGGCACGGAGATCGGGCCCACCGCGCCCAGCTCCGCGCACGCGTCGAGGAGCTTCTTCAGGCCATCGATGCACGTGCGGCGCAGGGCCGGGTCGGGGCTCACGAGTTGCGCTTCCACTCCGCCGCAACTCGACGACGCCTGGATCGGGCTGTCGCGCAGCGCGGCCAGGCGCTCGTCCACGCCGCCCGGCTTGAGCAGCTCCGCTCCGCTCAACTCGACGCCTTCGAAGCCGTACTTCTCGAGGTTCTTCAGCCGCTCGGCGAACGTCGCGCCGGGCGCCTTGCCTTCCTGACATGCGATCTTCATGGGGGGGGTCTCCTGTGAGGGGGGAGGACGAACGCAAGAAGTCTTCAATCCGACAGATCCGACGGATCTGACGGATCTGACGGATCCCGCCGGCTACCGGCCGAGCAGCGGCCAACTCAGGAGCGCGATTATAGGTAGCGGCCAAGCCGCGTCAAGGCGCCGGCTCGCGTCGCCACCCCGCGGCCACGAGCGCGGGCTCGATCTCCGGGTTCGCCATGAACATGCGCCAGCAGAGGCCGGTGCGGTAGTTCTCGATCATGCACACGATGGGGCCCTGGTCGATCGCGAGGTAGCTCTTGGCGAACCAGCCTTCGCTCAGATTGAACGCGTCGTGGAACCCAAACTCGCCCCACAGCCGGTCGCCGTACGCGTGGTAGAAGTGCTTCAGCGTGGCCATCGACTCCTTCGGCGTGTAGGGCATAGCGCTCAGCGCGGCGGTCGGCGCGATGGTGCCGTTGTCCTTGCGGCCCGGCGCGTGCGCCTGGTATCCGCCGGGCGTGTCCGACGCGGTCAGCCCCCACACCAGCGCGCTGTAGCCCTTGAAGCCCTTCGGGTTGGCGATGCAATACGCGCGGTTGATGCGCGTGATCGCGCGGTTGTTCTCGAAGTAGTTGCAGAAGCGGTCGCGCCAGCCCCGCGGGTCGAAGCCGATGAACGAGTAGTGCGTGAAGAACAGCGGCCCGCCCATGGGGTTGCCCACCGGCTGCTGGATGCCGAAGTACGTGTTGCCGTTCGCGTAGTGCTCGCCGCCGGCCCAGCCCTCGTAGTAGCACGACGCCGGGATCGCGTGCGTGGGCGACGCTATTGCGAGGAGATACACGATCAGGCACTCGTTGAACCGGCCGCCGATCGCAAGCCGCTTCTTGAACCCGTAGTTCGGCGACCAGTGCCAGTAGAGCTTCTTGCCGCCCGCACCGCGCAGGAACCAGTTCCACTCGACCTCGCGCCACAGTTGCGTGATGCGCTCGCGAATCTCGCGCTCGACCGCGTTGGGCCGGTCGAAGTACTGCCGCACCGTGAGCATGCCCTCCATGAGGAACGCGGTTTCGACGATGTCTGCGCCGTCGTCGAACTTGGAGAAGCGCCGCGTCTTGCCGGTGCGGCCGTTCAGCCAGTGCGGCCACGCGCCGTGGAAGCGATCCGCGTTGTCCTGGAGGAACGCCACGATCTTGAGCACCCGCGCCGCGGCCTGCTCGCGCGTGACGAACCCGCGCTCCGCGGCAACCATGATCGCCATGAGCCCGAAGCCGGTGCCGCCGGTCGTGACCCGGTCGCCTGCGTGATTGCGCTCCCGCGCGAGCCCGCTCACCGGGTGGCCCCAGTCCCAGAAGTAGCGGAACGTGGCCTCCTGCACCGACGCGAGCAACTCGTCGTCGGTCATGGCCCGCGTCGTGGCCGACACGACCCGCGACGGCGCGGACTCGACCGGCTCTTGGGGCGCCGGCTTGCGCACGCGCGTGACGCGATACCAATATGTCTTCCCGTTCTTGCCGATGAAGTCGCTATACACGTGCGGCATGTGCGGCGTGTCGTTGAGCTTCTTGAACGGCCCCTTTTCATGCGGCGCGCGATACACGTTGTAGCCGATCAAGCCTGGCTCCTCCGCGCGCGGCCAGCGCAGATCGATCCGGCTATCGTGGCCCACGGCCACGAGCCCCGGCGCGGCGTCCCCGCCGCGTCGTGGGGTTGCGCAGCCCTGCAAGAGAGCGGCAGCAGCGAATGTTGCGGCAAACAAGACGATGTCGCTGTATCCTGTCATATCGGTCAGCAGTCCTATAGGCGCTTAGGGCGAAGCAGACGACAACATGTTGGGAGCGTCCGAAATCCTTGAGGTGGAAGTTCGTTCTGAGCCGGCGCCATGCCGGGCTCAGGCGGCAATCACGCCCGCCGCTGGGGTAAACCCAGCGGTGGGACAAAGCTTAAGGATGAGCGTGGCCGAGTAGTCGGCAATCATCGCTGCGCTGGGATGAACCCAGCGGGGACGGAACGCCTGCACGGGGCTCGTCCCCGTGTCGCGATGATTACCGACTAAGAGGCGATCACACAAACCAACAAAGGCGCCGCTGGCCTTGCGCCAGCGGGGAACCACGATTCAGAAGCTCAGAGGCGGCCCACCTACAAGCCGCCTCACGAGCGGCAAGAAGGCGACCTCAAAAATCTTGGACGCTCCCAACATGTTGTCGATGTTGTGTCCTACTCCTACTCTTGGTCTTACTCCTAAGTCCTACTCCTCCTTCGTGTCGTGCGATTACGAGTAAGACTAAGAGTAAGACTATGAGTAGGAACTGCGGCGCAGCCGTTTCTTTCTCGCAGCGAAGTCTGCGAGAAAGCGTGGGTCCTATGAGTCCTATAGGACGCATCGTGTCCCATAAGATTAGAACGTGCCCTTCACCACGCGCACCATCGTGACCGTGAGGTCGCCTGGGCCGTCGGTCTCGAGGCGGAAGTCCATCTCGCGGCCTCGGAGCATCTCGTCGCGAGTGAGGGGGCGCACGTCGATGTTGCGGAAGTAGGACTTGCCGGCCAAGCCGGGCGCGTGGTTGCCGCGGCCCTGGCCGAAGAGCTGGAGGCGCACGGCGCCATCGCTCTCGCCGACGAACGTCCCAGACACGTCCTCCCACTTGCCGCGGGTCTTTGCCTCCAGGTAGAGCTGCGTCGACCAGTCCATGCGGCCGATGCGAATGCCGGGGCGCAGCTTCGCGCCCTAGTTGCGGATTTGACCGGTCAGGCGGTACGCGATGCCCTTCTTCACGCGCAGGAGCTGGTCCATGTGCAGCGTGTCGTCGCAGCGCTTGTATGTGAACTCGACCATGCGCTGCCCGGTGCGCTCGGGGTCCGGGACGATTCGGTACAGCTCGTTCATGCGCCACTGCTTTCCGCCTGCGGCGAATCCGGCTTCCTTGACGATGTTGGTCGGGTGAGTCGGGAGCGTCGCCGCCCATTTGCGGAACCCCTCGTCGTTGGGGAAGCGGCCCAGCGCGGCGAGCGAGTCGATGTGGAACGTCGCGGTCTTGCGCTGTCCGTCGCCGGTGTTCTGGATGGCGGGCGTGTTCACGAAGCGGCCGTCGGCATCGGTGTAGCGGATCCGCCAGCGCGTCGCCGCGCGGTCCGTGTAAGTCACCTTCACCGTGGCCGGACCGGGCCGGCTCCAAAAGACGCGGTCGAGCTTGAAGAGCAGGCCGTTCTGCCCGTGGGCGACGTCGGTGCGCCGCGCGTCGAAGTCGTAGGAGTGGCCCTTTCGGTCGGCCGGGATGCGATACCGGTCGATGCGCTCCGCGGCCACGCTCAGGCTGCCAGGCTGGTCGCGCTGCACGAGCCATCGCTCCATGTTGCGCACGGTATAGCGCCAGGTGGTGCACTCGCGGAGGTACGCCCACGCGTCGGGCGAGTCGTCGCGGCGGAACCCCTGGGTGATCCGCGC
>JAJRTI010000894.1 GCA_024278415.1 Planctomycetota bacterium
GCGAGGCGGAGGGATTTGCGCCGAGATCAAGGCGCGAAATCGCAGGCGAATTGGGTGATTCGTCGAGATTTCGCAACGCAGAGATCGGCGCAAAGACCCCGTCGCAGCAGGACAGCACTTTGTTGACGGGCTGTTAAGTCAGCGCCATTGCGCCGTACGGCGGATGCAGCGTTGGCCGAGGGGGCCTTGCAGCCTGTTGCACTTGGGTGAAGTGTTACATCAAGAGTAGGATTAAGAGTAAGATTAGGAGTAAGACTGAGAGTAGGAGACGCGAGCGCTGCCAAGATTCGCGTCGGCTGCACAAGAAAGGATCCCCATGGACATCAGACCCCTGTCCCACGAACCCCGTATCGTCGTCATCGGCTATGGCGGCTGGGGCCGGCAGTGCCACTGCTACCTCGTGCGCACCACGCCCGGTCTCGTGCTGCACGGCGTCGTGTCGAGCGACCCGGAGAAACGCAAACAGATCGAGGCCGACCAAGGCTGCCAGGCATACGCGACCATCGAGGACGCGCTCAACGATCCCGAGACGGACCTCGTCATTGTCGCCACGCCCAGCCACACGCACGTCGACATCGCGGTCGTGTCCATGCTCGCCGGCAAGCACGTGGTGACTGAGAAGGTCATGTGCCTGAACCTGGCCGAGTGTGAACGCATGATTTCCGTGGCCGAGCAGAGCCAGCGGCTGCTTACGGTGTTCAAAAACCGCCGGCTCGACGGCGATTACCGGACCGTGCGCTCGCTCATGGAGAGCGGCGAGCTGGGCGACGTGCGCTGGATCGAGATGGCGTGGCAGGGCTTCGGCCCATGGGGGAACTGGCGCGGGAGCCGCCAACTCGGCGGAGGGCGCTTCTACGACCTCGGCGCGCACCTCGTGGACCAGTTGCTCCAGTTTGTCCCCGAGCCGGTCGAGAGCGTGTACTGCCGCATGCACTACGACTTCCCGGACCTGGACGTGGAGAGCGACGCGACGATCGTCGTCACGTTCCAGGGCGGCAAGACCGGCGTGCTGGACCTGTCGAGCCTCGCCGCGATCTCCAAGCCGCGCTTCTACATCAAAGGCACAGACGCGACGTTCATCAAGCACGGCCTCGATCCACAAGAGGCGGCCATGAAGGCCGGCGGCATCGACTCCGCGGTCGAGCCGGAGGAGACGTACGGCACACTTAAGAGCCGCGACGCCGAGCGCACCGTGCCCACGCTCGCCGGCCGCTGGCGCACGTACTACGACAACCTGCGCGACGTGTTGACCCAAGGCGCGGAGCCGATCGTGAAGATGCCCGAGTTGCGCCGCGCGATGAGCGTCATCGACGCGGCGCTGCGGAGCGCGGACTCAGGCGAGGCCATCAGGTTGTAGTTGTCGCGCGGCCAATGGAGACACGGCGAGTGCCATGCCCAAGCCAAAAACAAGACCGAAGCCAAGCAAGCGTGAACAGGCGAAGCGCATCGCGCTGCTCCTCGCGGGTACTCTCGCCGGGTTCATTCTCTGCGAACTGGCGCTACGCCTCTGGACCTGCTTCAACGCGGGGAGCCCGCGGCCGCTGTGGGCGTGGTTCATCACAGGCGACTATTTCTGCCGGCCCGACCCGTACCTCAACCACGCGCTTCCCGAAGGGCGGTCGTTCATGGTCACCGGCATGCCGCCGGGCATCAGTTTCTGCCACTACGGCCAGATCAGCTCGCAAGGGCTCAACGACGACTTCGTGCCGAGCGAGAAGCTCCCGGGCGAGCGCCGGATCTTGGTGATGGGCGACTCATTCGTCGAGGCCAAGCAGTTGAGCCGCAAGCGCAATTTCTGCGAACGGCTCGAAGCGAAGCTGGCCCACGGCCGCGACGGAGTCGTGCGCGTGATCAACGCCGGGGTCGAAAGCTACTCGCCCCTGTTGGAGTACCTCTACTTCAAGCGCCGCCTCGTGTATTTCCACCCGGACATCGTGCTGGTGATGCTGTTCTCGAACGACGTGAACGACGACATGGAATACCTTTGCCTTGCGCAACTCGACGACCGCGGCATCCCCGTGGCCGTTCGGCCTGGCCAGGTGGAGATCCAGGTTCATTACCCTGGCCGCGGGCCGGAGCAGTTTCGTCTCCAACAGGCGTATCGCCGCGCGCTCGCGGCCCCGTCGTCGTGGCTTGCCAGGCACTCGTACCTCGCCGGATTGGCGGAGCACGTCGTGTTTGGGTGGGGCATGGACCGAGCGTTCCCGGAGGTGCCGGTGAGCGACGACTTCTTCGTGCTCGACGATGATCCGCGCATGCGCAAGCAGCAGGAGGAAGGCTGGGCCATCTTGACCCGGCACCTGCGGCTGCTCAAGGCCGAGGTGGACAAAGCCGGGGCCACCCTGCTGCTCAGCTTGGCGCCGCTCGACCGACAGGTCTACGGCAATGCGTCGGGACGAGGGCAATTCTCGGTGCGCAATCCCACGCTCGCCGACCACGAGCACGCCGCCGCAATCGCGAAGCAACTCGGCGTCGAGTACATCGACCTGCTTGGCCCGCTGCGGAAGGCTGGCAAGGGGCTCTATCTTGCCGGCGACGGCCACTGGTCGGCCAAGGGGCATCGCGCGGTGGCCGACGCACTCTACCCGCGGCTGCGCGCAGCGCTGGCGGCGTTGGACAAAAAGCCCAATTGACACCCCCCCAGGCCTGTGCTACAGTCCGCGCTTGGCAGCGGCTCCACCATTCCACCATTCCTACCGCCATGCCTCCCATCATAGACCGCTTCCGAAAGGTTTCGACCGCCCAAGTGAGCGACGCCCTGTTTCGGCTGGGCACCAAGTGCGGGACCATGGACGCCGGCATCAAGCCGGTCGTGGCCGATGTGATGACTGTGGGGCCCGCGTTCACGGTGAAGACCTACCCCGGCGCCACGTACGGCTCCGAACTCGCACTCCAACACGCGAAGCCCGGGGACGTGGTCGTGATCGACGGAGAGGGCTTTGACCGATCAATCCTGTGGGGAGGCATCTTCTCCGCGCGCGCGGTGCAAAAAGGGCTGGCCGGCACGGTCATCGACGGCGCGGTGCGCGACATCGACGACGTGCGGGAGCTGCGCTACCCGTTGTTCGCGCGCCACGTGTGCCCGCGGGCTGGAGCATTCGAGAAGCAGGCAGAGATGCAAATCCCCATCATCTGTGGGGGCACGATCGTGAACCCCGGCGACCTCGTCGTCGGTGACATCATGGGTGTCGTCGTCGTGCCCCAGGCGCGCATCGAGGAGGTGCTCGCCAAGGCCGAAGAGATACTGGACAAGGAAGAGAAGATTCTGGCGGAGATGGGGCCGAACGTGAAGCATAAGACGTAAAAACGTAAGGCGGAGGCAGTGGGCCGTTGCGAGTGCTTCCGTCCGCTCTGCTCACGTTTTACTCCTTACGTTTTACTCTTCATCTTCGCGGCCCCTCCGTTCGATCCCGATGATGAGCACGTCGTGGACTGACAACTTGGCCGCCGACCCAAGCGCGGCGCGCCGGCGATGCGTGTTGTTGTGGCTCGCGGCCGCGGCGATCTTCGCGGCGCGGATGGCCATGCTGAGCGGGTTCCGGATCGACGACGCGTACATCTCGTTCCGCTACGCGCGAAACTTGGCCGAGGGCAACGGGCTGGTGTTCAACGTGGGGGAGCGGGTGGAGGGGTACTCGAACCTGGCATGGGTGCTGGCGATCGCGCCGGGAATCCGCGCCGGGTTCGATCCCATGGGTGTCGCGCGCGTGCTGTCGGTCCTGTGTGTGTGCGCGACGTTCTTCGTGCTGGTGCGATGGTCCGCCAGGCTGAACAGCGGAGTCGATGTGCAGGGAGCGCTCGCTCCGATGGGGCTCGCGCTCAACACGTCGTTCGTGCTGTGGACGCTCGGCGGGCTCGAGACGCAGCTCATGGCCGCGTGCGTGACCGTGTTGGGCTACGCGGTGTGGCGAGGCCGGGTCTGGTGCGCAGCGGCAGTCGCGGCGCTGCTGGTGATCGTGCGACCAGAGGGAGTGGCGTATGGTGTGGCCGCGGCGGCCGCGCTGTTGGCGATACGGGTACTCGCCAAGGACCGCATAGGCTGGCGTTGGTGTGCGCCGGCCGTGGGCGCGTGCCTCGCGGCCGGCGCACACATGGGGTGGCGCCTGTGGTATTACGGCGAGCCGCTGCCCAATGTGTTCTACGCCAAGTCGGGCGGCACGCTGTATCACGCGAGCGTTGGGGTGGACTACGCGTACGAGTGCTTGCGCACGTACGGGCATTTGGCGCTGCTGGCGCTGCCGCTCGTGACGTGGCTCTGCCGGCCGCACGCGCGGCGTATGCTTGTGGCGGCCGCGGCGATGGCGGGAACCGCGCTGGCCTTCGCCGCGTACGCGGGAGGGGACTGGATGCCCGGCCACCGTTTCCTCGTGCCGGCCATGCCGCTGCTCTACTTCTGTGTGCAGGAGGGGGCGCGAGACGTGCTCGCCGCGATCGAGTGCGCCCGGGGCCGGCGGACCGCAGCCGCGGTCGGAGTCGTGGCGTGGACGCTGTTCCTGTTCGCCCACTGTGCGCAGTTTCCGGCCATGGACCGGCGCGCGGGGTCGTTCGCCCAGGAAGCGCAGCTTGCGCGCTTCGCGGGGGAATGGTTGGGCAAGCGTGCGCGGACTGGCGCGACGATCGCGGTGGCCGACGCGGGCGCGATCCCCTACTTCTCGAAGCTCAAGACGATCGACCGCCGCGGGCTCATGGACAAGCACGTGGCGCGGCTCCGCCGGTCCGACTTCATGTGGAAATGCGATGAGCGCTACGTGGTGGGGCTGGCCCCCGACTACATCGAGAGCCAACTTGGCCTATCCGCGGCGCTGCAAGCCGTGCCTGAGGAGCAGGCCGCGGCGCAAGGGCTCCCGGCCCGCGTGTGGCCCTTCCTGCGCCGGCTGCCGGCCGGCGCGTCGCTTGCCAACTACGCGCGGCCGCCGCTCGCGCGCTGGGCCGGAGACATGGAGCTGTACAGCCTGCCCGAGTTCGTCGAGCATTACCGCCCGGTGATGATTTACAAAGTGCCGGGGTTGTGGCACGTGGTGGTCAGTCAGCGCGTCGCGAAGTAGGGGCGCAGCGTTCGAGCGCCGCGGCCGCGCGGCGGGCCAAGTCTCTGACTTGGGGATCGGAGCTGCCCTTCACGCGAGGCCATCGCAGCCAGCGGCTTGCCGCCGCGCCATCGCCGGCTTTCGCGGCCGCGCGGGCGAGTTTCGCCGCGGCCAGGGCGCGGCCGGGGCGGGCGCGGTAGGCGTCGCGGTAGGCCGCGGCCGCGGCGGGCCAATCTCCCCGCATGGCGGCCGCGTCGCCGGCGCCCTCATGGGCCGCGGCGAGCGCGGCTCGCGCCTGGGGCAAGTAGGGGTTGAAGCGGAGGAAGTCCCGCAGCCAAGCCGCGGCTTCGGCGTATTGGCGCTGCTTGAGCAGGAGTCGGCCGATCTCGAACTTGGTGCGCATGAAGTTGGGCGCGAGCGCGTCGAGTTTCCTGAAACGCTCGAGCGCGGCGTCGATGCCGAGGCCGTCGGGCAACCGCGCGTATTCGCGTGCGAGCAGGAACTGGAGCCGAACCGCGTCGACGTAGTACGTCGCGTCGCCGAGCGCTTGGAGCAGGTGCGCGGCCGCGGCTTCGTGTGCGCCCGCGTGAGCCGCCCGCACTCCGCGCAGGGTCCGGACCTGTGCACGGTAGCCGCGCACAGGCACGAGCACCCAAAGGGCCAGGCAGGCCGCGCCGGCGCATGCCGGCAGCCAGGGGCGCCGGCGTGGGGCAGGATCGGGTGCGGCGGGCACCGGCCACGAGGCAGACATGAGCAGGCCGACGATGGTCCACTGGAAAGGCGCGAGGTCCCAGTATCGGAGGCCCACGCCGACCATGCCGTGGACTTGAAGCGAGACGAGAGCCGCGATGCCGCCGATGAGGGCCCAGCGCCGTTCGGGTGGGGCAGCGGCGAGCCCGCGGCAGGCCGTGAACGTGAGCGACACGAGCAAGGCCACGTAGAGGAGGAGGCCCAGGAGGCCGGTTTCGACGGCAACGTCGAGCCATTCGTTGTGGGGGTGGATGTCGAACGCGCGGTCGGAAGCCCACTGGTATAGGTTGGCGCTGGCCGGCCTGAAGGTGGGGTGAGCCAAGAGGAAGCCGCCCTCGCCTCTGCCGAGCAGGGGCCGCTCTCGGATCATGTCGACCGCCGCCATCCAGTCGAAGGGCCGAGCGTGGAAGGTCGAATCGGGGTCCATGGCGACGGCCATGACGCGGCCGGCCACGCGGCCATGCGGCGCCGCCATGAAGCCGGCGGCGAGCACGCAGCCAAGGACGGCGATGATCAGCCCGGCCGCCTTGATCGCTCTTGGCGCCCGAAGCCATGCCAGGGTGCAAGCGCCTGCCGCAAGCGCCACCAGGCCGGCATCGGAGCGGGTGAGGCGCAGTGCGACGGCCATAAGGACCAGCAGAAGGCAGGTGGAAACGCGAACGCGGAGCCTTGCTCTGCTTGATACGCACCGCGCGGCGGCGAGCATGATGCCGGCGTTTAGCAGGCCCGCCATGAAGTTGGGGTTGCCCATGGGGAGCATGAGCACGTTGGCCGGGCTGGGGTCGCCGGCGAGCGGCCAGCGATAGAGCCCGAGCCCAAGCGCGCCCGCGAGGCCAGCGGCGGCGATGATGGACCACGCGACGGCCTGCGTCCGCTCCGAGGTTGCTGCATAGTGGGCGACCACGATAGCCCATGCGGCCCAGAAGAGGAGCAAGGAGGCCGCGCAAAGGCTTACGCCTGGCGCGCGCGACCAGCAGGCGGAGGCCCCGGCGAGCGCGACGAGCGCGAGGAGCAGGGCGGCCGGCCGGCGCTGGCGCAATGATGCCGTGGCGCTGCGGGCAAGCGCGCCGCCCCACGACACGATCCCGAGCCAGCACGCGGCGAGCACCGCGCTCTGGAAGATGAACTGCTTGGCGAAGGTGGGGTGGTAGGTGTGGAGGCCGGCAGGGAAGGGATGGGAAAGGGTGATGGCAATGAGCGCCGGCGCACCCAGCACCAGTGCAGCCAACGCGGAGGGGGTACGGGGTACAAAAAAAGAGGCAGCGTCTGAAGACGCTGCCTCTCTGTGAACTTCAACGGGCACCAGGAACCTACTGAGTAATGTAGGAGTCGGTGAATCCGAGCACCGTAGCGCTACCTTGGTAATTCCAGATGTCGTCGTTGTTAATACCGACGTTGCGCGTGGGACCCCACTGGACGCTACCGTCGTAGTACAAGACGTTCTGGCCGGTGTTGCCGTGGTTGGTCGAGTTCTTGATCCGGTTGCTGGGATCGTGCTTGTCAGCAGCGATCGCCGTGCCTGGATCGGTCAACTTGCCCTTCTGGCTGTCGTAGGCATACGAGCAGCCGGCGGGCTTCGCGGTGATAAGACCGGCGGTGTTGTCGATGTTCAGGCCGATCGACAGGTTGGTCGGATCGTCCGTCGTACTTGGGCACTTGAAGATCTTCTTAGCAGTGATGTACTGATCGTAGAGCAGGCACAAGGCACCCAAGCCTCTCAGGTCGTTGGTACCAACCGTCAGGTTCAATGCGCAAGACGGATAGAACTCCTCGTAGTCGTTCGAGTACATGGCGATCGCCAGACCCATCTGCTTGATGTTGCTCTTGCAGACCGCTTTGCGGGCTTCCTCTCTCGCGCGGGCGAGGGCGGGCAAGAGCATACCAGCGAGAATCGCGATGATCGCGATAACCACGAGCAACTCAATCAGCGTAAAACCTTTGATGAGACGCCTCATTTTGTTTCACCTCCTTCCATCGTTTTTCTTGGACTTCAAAATGACACATCCTATCGCCGGGCTAATGCCAAGATTAGCCACGATCATTATAGCACCCGGCATAGGCGAGTCAAGAGGAATTCCGCGGTTTTCTGGCATGTCCTTTTGGGGGGGCCAAGCTGCGCGAGGGCGCGCCGGATCGGCTGCAAGATCGGCGTCTGGCGAGGGCGGCGACGCCCGCTGCGGGCTCACGCGCCAAACACATGCAGGGCTAAGCCACTCAGCAGTTTGGGGTAGAAGTATGTGGA
>JAJRTI010000895.1 GCA_024278415.1 Planctomycetota bacterium
CAAACCGTCGAGGTGGAGCGGAATGCCTTCGCATTCCGAGCCGATGGTTTTGGGACGAGACGGAAGGCGAAGGCCTTCCGCTCCAGCGCCTCGCAAAACTTGACACATTTGTCACGTTCTGAGGCGTTGGAGACGACTAGATCCACGAAGGAAGTCGGCGCATGCGTCCCAGAAGCAGCATGGACACGAAGCGGTCTCGGCGCAGCCCTCGGACGCGCGCGTTCAGGACGCGCCTCGCGGTCGTCGGAGTTGGGGCTCTGGTCGTCGTGGGCGGCCCCGCGGTCGTTTGGGGAGCCGGACGCGCGCCTCGCTCAGGCCCCACCCCGACTCGCCGCGAGGTCGCGATCGCGGCGACAAAGGCGGGGCTTAAGATCGCGGGGCCATTCCAGCCGGGGTGGTCTGCTCCAATCGTGGCGGCCTACCGCGGCGTGCAGGTGCTCAGACTGGAGTTTCCGCAGTCGCGGGCGGTGTCACGCCGCGGTAGTCGGGTGTCGATTAGGATCTTCCTGAAGTTTCCAGATCGCAAGACGCGGATGCGCGTTCACGTGCGCCTGCTGGGCGACTCCCGCGTAGTTGTGGGTGCGGCGTCCCAAGTCGCCATGTGGCCCGCCCCTTCGAAGCGGATCTTGACGACGCGAGCGGTGGCCCTCGGTGAGGCCACCGGGCACTGTTGGACTGAGTTCCGGATACATGTCGCACCGTCGCGCGTGCGATCGTTCGAGATAGTGATGGCCGCGGACTAACTTCGTGCGGCCATCGGCCTGGACGAAGACAGAAGCTCATGGGATGTGATATTCGTCCGTCCACCGTGGCTTCGGTGCTGGCAGAGAGAGTCCATCCCAGAGTCACGCATGTGGAGCTGGTGCTGACGCGTGAGTGTAACCTCGCGTGTGAGCACTGCTACGTGCGAGACAAGATGCCCGGAGCCATGGATTTGGCGGTCGCGCGCAAGGCCGTGGACTTCGTGCTGTCGCGGTCAGGAGACCGGCCAAACATCGGCGTGGCGTTCTTTGGTGGGGAGCCCTTGCTGCGGCTGCCCCTCCTGTGCGCCATCGCGGAGTACGCTCGGCAAGCCGCCCGAGGCGCGGACAAGATCATTTCCTTTGCATTGACCACGAACGGCACCCTGCTGAGCGGGGACGCGCTGAAGCGTCTTCTGCGGTTGCGCATCAGACCGCTCGTGAGTATTGACGGCTTAGACCGCGACCATGACGTTCATCGCTCGTTTGCGGACGGGCGGGGGAGTTTCCACCTGATTCGCGAGGCCCTGCCGGTCTTGAAGAAGAGACTGGGCTGGGTAGGAGTTCGCGTGACAGTCTTCCCGTCGTCTGCGTCTCGGCTTCGAAAGAACTGTGACGGCCTTTTCGCCCTTGGCATCAACCAACTCATCGTCGCTCCCGGCCATGACGTGCGCTGGGAGCGCCACGACGTTCGGACCTTCGAGCGCGCTCTGAAGGAGCTGGCAGAGTTGTATCTGGAGCTGCTACACGCGGGGAAGCCGGTGAAGATATCCCTGTTCACACCAGGCCCGATGGGTTCGTCCGAGAGCCCAAGTGACGACTGTGACCTGGGAACCTGCAATGCCGGCGGATCGCGCATCTGCGTGACGCCCGATGGCCGGATCTACGGGTGCTCGAAGCTCGCGCTCATGGACGGAGGAATCCTACCGCTGGGCCACGTCGACACCGGATTCGACAACCCTGCGGCTCGCGCCCGCCTCCAGTCGCGGCACGAACCCTCCCCATGCCAACGGTGCGACTTGAGAGGCTCCTGCTCTGGCGGATGCCCGGCCGTCAACATGGCGACCACCGGAACACTGCGCACTCCGGACCCCAGTTGGTGTTTGCTCGCGGCCGCGATGCATCGAGCGGTGCGCTATGCCCGACGCCGAGCCGCGGCGCTCGGGATCGCCCTGCCCTGAAACGAACCTTGAGGAGCCGAAGTATGGTAGTGCCCAAGCGCCCTTTCACAGCGGCAATCTGGTTGTTGCCTTGTATTCTCCTCATGACACGCGCGGACGCTGCGGTATCGCCCTCGGCGCTGCGCTCGGCGATCAAGCGAACTTGCGCGGCGAAGCCGGACACCTTCCGCGTCCGGGCGTCCCTTGCTCACCGCATTCTCGGTGGGCGGCCCCGGACGGTCAAAGGGACCCTTGTCTTCGTTCGGTCCGGGCCCCGGTGGCGGCTGGAGATCACAGAGGCGGATCGGGCCGATCGGCGTATGGCGCGCGCGTATGATGGACGGGTGACCCGGGTGCTTCGAAGCCATTTGGACACGTTGGGACGAGAATATCAGGGTGAGGTGCACCTGGGCAGCGTGGGGTGGTCGTCGGAAGAAGCTCGGCTGATCCCGCAGAGAGCGGCCTATGAGTTCTTCGACACGCCTCTGTACGAGTTTCGTTTCGTAGCAAATGAGGACGCCGCGGCCCGTGACGGCTTTTTCGTGGGGTACCGCCATATCTACTCGCTGGCGCTGGCCTCCAAGCAGACGGGCAGTCCTGCCGGGTTCCCCTCTGCCGTGCGCTTTGAAGTGCTTCCTGCAGTACGGCGGTCCGGCCTCCAGATAGGGAGCGTGTGGCTCGACCTCAGCCGAGGTGGGATGATCGTCAAGTCGGAGATGCGCACTAGCGCCGGTGGGCTGATCTGGAGACGGGTCGTGGCCTCAGCAATGCTGAAGGGCGCGTTCTGGCTGCCCAGCAAGATGTCCGTGTCCCGGTACATGAGTAACGGGAAGAAGCAATGGTTGCGGGACGAATACGTGGCCACTGTGACTTCGTTCGATAGCAGCGCCAAGCCCGCTGAATCGGAGTTCACGATCAAGTTCCCGAGGGGTACGCGCGTCCGGGACTATGTCCGCATGAGAGTCGAAGCCGGACTGAAGCCCCTCAAGCAGGAACTGCAAGGACTGAATATCGAGAAGCGCCTATTCCCTGATGACAATGACTAGCATCCAGGCCACAGACCAGAAGGCGATTGAGATTGCCTTGAGCCGGCGCGGAGAGACTGTGATCGAGGAGATTCCGGCGGATGATGACTGCCGACCACGACTCCGCCAGGAGCTGGACAAACAGGGGCCCGCGGAAAAGCACATCCTGGTTCACGGAAGCTTCGGGTACGGCGACGCGCTCATGATAACGCCGGGCCTCCGTGGCCTGAAGGATCGCCTCCCGGACTTCCGCGTTCATGTCATGTGCCCCAAGCGTGAGGCGAGTATCTTCCACGCCAATCCCAACGTGGATCTCGTGTGGGGCATGCCCCAGTACCGCTCGAGGCTGTGGCACTGGCTGATCGACCAGTACTTCATGTCGTTCGACCTCAGTGGCTACATTTTGCGGGATCCTCGATCCCAGTACGAGAACGCGTATAAGCTGTGCTGTGACCGGCTCGCGGTGGAGCCCTCGTCCCTGAGGCCGGAGTTCTGCCCCACGGATGCGGAGTTGAGGAGAGTGCGGGACTATCTTGTCGACCGGGGGATCGATCCGGCTTGCGGCCGAACGGTAGTAGTCCACGGAGAAAGCTCGTCGCTTATGCGGACCATCCCCAAGCCCCTCCTGGCGGCGATCGTCTCGCGCTTCGCGCGCGAGGCCTGGCGCGTGATCGTCATGTCCGTGCGGTCGCCAGGGATTGAGGAGGATCCAGCCATCCCGGACGATGTCGTGTTCGCACACCGATATACGTCCGATCTCAGCACGCGCGAAATGTTCTCCGTGCTCTACTTCGCCGATCTCCTGATTGGCTCGGACAGTTGCTTCTCTCACCTGGCTGCCGCGTTCAACCGGCCGGCAGTGATCCTGTACTCCGCGATCCCGGACAGCCTTCGGTGCGGGATCTTTCCTCGCACGATCGGCCTCAACTCGGAGGCCTCCTGCGCCCCCTGTTTCCAACACACACTGAACTGCCG
>JAJRTI010000896.1 GCA_024278415.1 Planctomycetota bacterium
CCGGCGATGTCGCGCTTGTAGTAGGCCCGTGAGGGCCTTCCGCTCGGGTGGCGAATCGCCATCGGCGCAGAGGGCGCCCTGACGGTCGCCACTACAAGCGGGTCGCTCCCGCTCTCGCATCGCGGTGCGTTCGACACCTCAACCATCCCATGACGCTGTGCGGCGAGGCCTCGGCCCGAGTGGGGTTTTGCAAGTCGCTCTAGAGTAAACGGGTATTCGTCCTGCACAGCCGAGGAAGGCCGGGTACAGGCGAATGGGCTTGACGAAGGCACCACGGGTTCTCCAGAATAGGTTCTACCTATCCGGCGGCCGTGGAGCCATGTGAGCCTTCCGTCAGTGACAAATGAACGCGCATGAGTGGCAGCCCCCCCTCGACCCTCGACGAAGCCGTAGACCTTCTCCTCGCTGAAATGTCCGAGCAGGAGAAGGCCGAACTCCGGAATACCATCGAGGCAGACTTGGTGGAACTTCATTTCCCTTTGGGCCTCTGGCTCATGAGCCACCTTGGCCTGCGGGAAGGGAACCCAGACCTTGCGATATCTCAGATCGTCCGGCGGGCTTGGGCGCGATTGAGGCCCGAATGAGGCGTTCGTAGCGCAGATGGAACCCGCATGTATCTCCCCCGAAACAGGTTGAGGGCAGAACAAGAAAAGGCCGCCAGGACGGCGGCCTCTCGGTGCAGGTAGCGATGTTCTATGCCTTGCGCTTGCGCCGACGCTTGAGCGCGGCCACGCCCACACCCCCTAGGCCGAAGAGCGCCAAGGAGCAGGGTTCGGGAACCGGCGATGGTGCGCCTGGCAGGTTGAGTTCCGTAATCTGCACCCCCCAACTGTCCGTTGCAGAAACGAACTCCTGGAATGTCCAGAACGTGAAGGGGTCGTTTGGATCCAGGACGGTCGCGCTGTAGTCGCCCCAACGATTCCTGCCGCTATTATCCTGTATCGCATAGTCACTCACCCCTGCTTTGAGCAGCGTGGGTGTGCCAAACGTCGTGGTGCCTGCCACGGTGGTGCCGTGGACGGCGTACGAACTAACATACTGGTTTGCTCCCGACCCGCTGAAGCCGATCACCACGTCGCCGAATCCGTTGACCGCGATGGAGCCGTAATAGAAAGCCAGGCTAGGGTCCGAGATCAGACCCGACTGGACCACGATATTCGTGGCTTCATCGATCTCGAACCACCGCAGGGCTGAACGGCCGCCGTTGTTGACGCTCTGGACTCCCCAGAGCGAGCCGTTTTGGCGCACCACGTTCGAACTGAACCGGCTGTCGCCCGTATGGATGTTCGGCTTGCTCCCCGGCTGGTCAGCGGTCGGAGGCAAACCTGGGCTTGACACGCCGATGAGGCCACCACCGGTGGTGAGCAGCGGCGAGCCAACGGAGCCCGTGATTGACGAGGTCTTCAGATTGGTTGAGTTGAACGCGGATAGCATGGTGGCGGGGATCCCCGTGCCGTCCATGTCGACTACCGGCTGAATGGCGAAGCCCGTTTGGTTCGGGTCTACGTTTTCGAACAACGTCGCATTGGCCATAGTTGGGGTCGGCGACAGCAGATCAGCCTTGGGAACAACCAACACGTCGGTGCCAACAGCCACAGAGCCGGATATGGAGAACATGTTGGCCGCCAAGTACACTCCGTCATTGTCGTAACCCAAGGTGGGAAAGTCGGCCCAACGAAGGTCATCCGAGTCTGTGTCGACCTTGAAGCTGGTCCAGCCGGCAGTAGGATCTGAACTGTTGGAAACTCCGAGGAGGAAGTTGTTGTTCCTGCCCGCATTGTCCACAGACGCTGCGAACCACCGCTGGCTGAAGGGGTCGTAGACGACTCTCGGATCGAACGCTGTGCCTGTGGGCGCCGGACCGGCGGCGCTCCAAAAGCTGTCCAGGGGCGAACTGACAATCGACCCACCGGTCGTCTTGTCGTACACCGCGTACTGGCCATTGATGAGTTCGACAATGTGGTTTGGCCCAACGGCCCCCATCGTGTCGGGGGGGTAGAAGCCGCTCTGGCTAAGCGTGGTGCCTGTGAAGTTCAGCCCGATGGACATGGCTTCCGCGGGCTCTTGCGCGAATGAGAACACAATCGCGAGCGCCGGCAGAAAGGCCAGACAATGCTTACGCCTCATCTCAAGTGCTCCTTTGATCTCTCTGGGGGTGGCGTCTCGCTGGGAACCGCCATCGCGGGCCGGACGGTTGAGACACATGACAGGGACGCATGTATGACTGATCGGATGCAGCACGGTTGCAAGTGCCGTGCCGCGTCAAAAGGATGCCGAGGAACATGCGGCGAAAAGAATGATGTTTTGATCCAACATCAGATTGCTCAAGGCTTGGACGAGACGCTCTCGCACAAGCCCATCTACCAAGCCCTTCTGCTGTCTCCATTTGTGGGGCAGGCTCTGCCAACACCAATGTCCTGAACGGTTGTGGTGTACATGCCACACCATTACGAACATGTTTCCGCCAAAACAGACAGCCGTTCGCCCTGCCTGACATTGGGGGAGGAACCGATCCCGATTCTTCGTCTGCGACGCCGCGGCGAGCACACGTGGCGTCACGTCGTCTGAGCCACCTGCAAAACCCCACGAGGGCCGATGCATCGCCCCTCGTGTCACGTCATGGCTGAGGTGTCGAACACGGAAGCGCCGCAGTGCGACCGTGGGGACGACCCGCTCGTAGTGGCGACCGTCAGGGCGCCCTCTGCGC
>JAJRTI010000086.1 GCA_024278415.1 Planctomycetota bacterium
CACCACGTTCACGTGGTGGACAGCAAGGCCCGCCCTTCGTTGGCGGGAGCGCGCTTCAGCGCGGCTTCTCGATTCCATGACGCCAGGCAGAGAAGCCCTGCTGAAGCAGGCTGATTCTGCTTTAGGAGATGACCCTCGTGAACACCAGATGAATCTGGTGGCAATCAGACAG
This sequence comes from Planctomycetota bacterium, assembly GCA_024278415.1. Next base: position 173 of record JAJRTI010000086.1, read on the forward strand.
GCCAGCTAAAGCTGGCCAAGGAGTGCGCGGTTGCTCACGCGCCGTAGATTTCGCGGGCGAAATGATCCTTAAGTGAACGGCATTGGGCGCGGCCCACTACCCGGATATGTGAACGAACTTGCGGGACGCGACACTAGAGGCTTGCTGCCCCTGCAACGCGAGGCAGTCTTGACACAGGAGCGCACCTCCAGTAGCATCCCGCGTCATCGCCTCAGTCCTCGCATCGACACGGAGACCATACATGTCCTCCCCCCAGTACCGTGCTTGCATCGTGGGCCTCACCGGCATCGGCGCACGCCGCGAGGCCGAGAACGCCAACGCACCGCTCTACGGCCCCATGGCGTCCTCCCACGCGGCCGCGTACCACCAACTGCCGCAGACCGACGTGGTCGCGGTGTGCGATCTGAAGGAGGACTTGCTTAACACGTTCAGGGAGACGTGGCAAGACGTGTGGCCAGAGTTGCGGCTTTACACCAACTGCCAGGAGATGCTCGACCAGGAGCAGCCCCACCTCGTGAGCGTCTGCACCCCCGACCATGCGCACGCGGCCATCACCATCGCGGCCGCGAAGAGCGGCGCGAAGGCGGTGCTGTGCGAAAAGCCAATCGCTACGTCGCTGGAGGACGCGGACCGCATGATCGAGGCGTGCGAAGCCGAGGGCGTGCTCCTTTCGGTCGAACACACCCGGCGATGGGACCCCAAGTTTGTCAAAGCGCGTGAAATGGTCCGCGGAGGAAGCATCGGCCCGTTGCGCACGGTCGTGTGCGAGCAACTGGGCCCCCGGGCCATGCTCTTCCGCAACGGCACACACATGATCGATGGCATGGTGTTCTTCGCCGGAGCCGGCGCACAATGGCTTGTCGCAGAACTCGAAGGTGGCTTCGGCCACTTCACCGAGTACGTCGGCGATGGCGGCCACGACCCCAGCACAGATCCGTATGCGTCGGCCTACATCCACTTCGGCAATGGCGTGCGGGGATTCTACAACGCTTACAAAGTCAACATGCCCGGCAGCGTATTCCACCTCCAATGCGAGGACGGCCGCGTGGAGGTATCCGACCGAGGCGTTCGAGTCATACGGGGCCTGGGCCACTACGATTGGGCCGAGAGTGGTGTGGTTGTGGACAGCTATCAGCACGAGCGCCAGGCCGGGGCGGTCGCCGAATTGATCGACGTGCTAGAGAACGGCGGCGAACTCATCTCCTCCGGCCGCGAGGCGCGCAGGGCCGTAGCGATCATGCTCGGCATCCTCGAATCGCACCACGCGGGCAACGTGCGGGTGGACGTAGTGGGCCCGTAACACGCCCAGAGATGGCCTCCCGCTTGACTCCTCCCCGCTACCCCGGCTAACATGCTTCAGCCCAAGCGTGTGTGGCCCTGGGAGAGACAGATATGCATCGGCCAACCATCATTGCACTGTTGCTTTCGTGTGCCTCCGCCGCGGGTTTCGGTGCTCGAGTGCCGAAACTGCACGTGACCTTCGACCGGGCCGAGGGCCTCAAGCTCCAGCCAGGCGCGGCAATTGCCGACGGCAAGATTGGCCGAGGGCTCAAGGGCGCCGCGGTGGTGGACGTGCCCCCCGATGCCATTAGCCCACAAGGCACGATCTCCATGTGGGTGCGGCCGTCACGCCGCATCGGCCATCGCGACAAAGGCAGCCAGGTCGCGGGCCGCGTCATGCTCTTAAGATCGAAGAGCCTCGAGTTGAGCATCGCACGAGCCCGGTGGGGCGCGGCGCCGAGCCTCAAAATCGGCGCCACGAGGAGGCGCCCGGCAACAAGCCAGCTTTGCTTCCTCGCGCCGAATGTCTGGTATCACCTCGCGTTCGCGTGGGACTTGCCCAAGGGCGAGGGGCGGCTCTGGCTCAATGGCGTCCGCCAATGCGTGCCCCGCGGCATGCCCACGCGCCACGCGTTCCCGGATCCCCCCAAGACACTGATTGTCGGCGACGCGACCGTCGCGGTCGACGATCTGCGCATCTACGACACTGCGCTCGACGACGCGGCCGTGACCGCGCTGATCCAGAATTCCCCGCCTGCTCCCTTCCACGGCGAAGGCCTGCTGCCGGGCGACCGCACGTTCGACGTGTCGCACGTGAAGAAGGAGCTGGTGTACGAGTGTACGTTCGACAACGCCGCGGCGCTCGACGACTGGCGGCTCGAAGGCCCGGGCCGCGTGTGGGTCCAAAACGGCAAGATGCTGATGACGTCGCAACTGCCCGACCGAGCCAAGCACATCGTGAATTGGTGCAAGCGCGATTTCCCAGCCGACTTCATCTGTGAGTGGGACTTTAGGCGCACCGTGGACGTAGGCCTAACCATCGTCTTCTTCTCTGCCCGCGGCCAGCGCGGCGAGGACATCTTCGCCCCGGCACTCGCGCCGCGCGATGGCACGTTCAGGCAGTACATCCTCGGCGACGTGAACTCGTACCACATCAGCTACTACGCCAACGGCCGCGAGAGCACGAACATGCGCAAGAACAGCGCGTTCTACCTCACCGCGATCGGCAAGGACCGCATCACGCCCACGCCCGTGAGCCAGTGGCACAAGATTACGCTTTACAAGCGTGGCGGCCAGATTCGCCTGGCCGTAGATGGCGTGCTGACCATCCAATTTGACGACGACGGCAAGACGTACATGCCCGTGTGGGGATCCGGCAAGATCGGCCTCCGCCAGATGGCCCACACCCATACCGGCATGTATGACAATTTCCGCGTGTACCGCATTGTGAAGTAACGCCTGGCCGCAGACCAGACTACGCAGATCGGGAATGCGCAATACGGAATCGCACGTTTAACCCCCACGCGGGGACACGCCACGCAGGCCAATCCCCGCCCGTGATGGAGGATCCAACACATGGCTGACACCGCACAACGTGATCTCGTCGAGCGCGCGCTCGCCGATGGCAAGGGCATTCTGCGTTGCGACCACGCCTGGGTTGCGCGCGATTTCTTGCCGGCCGGCCGCCGGCTCGGCCTGCCCGAAGACCAATATGACGTGGGCGAGCGCGGCGAAATCTCCGAGCGCTGGCTCTGCTCCGTCACCAAGGCCGACAACGCCATCGGCCCGGATGACGAGGGCCTAAGCTACGTGCGCAACGGCGACGACAGAATCCTGCTCAAGGACGCGGTCGCCGCGTGCCCCAACGAGATCCTCGGCGAAGAGTACGCCGCGACACACGGCCCGAACTTGGGCCGCCTGGGCAAGATCTACGACTTCGCTTGCCGCATCCCCTACCACCTCCATCAGCGCCAGGAAGACGCCGCGCTCGTGGGCGCCAACTCGAAGGAAGAGTCCTACTACTTCCCAGAGGACGTGGATACCGGCGCGCACCCGGAGACCTTTTTCGGCGTGCACCCCTACATCGTCGAACAGGGCAAGCAAGACATCCTCCTGCCCTACCTCCAGGACTGGGACAGCGACCTGATCCTCAAGCATTCGTTCGCCTACCTGCTCGTGCCGGGCGAGGGCTTCCATCTGCCGGCAGGCGGCCTCCATGCGCCGGGCACAGCTTTGACCATTGAGCTGCAAGAAGACTCCGACGTGTTCGCGATGCTCAAGGCGCTCGTGGGCGGCAAGATCATCCCTAAGGACCTGCTCTTCAAAGACGTGACCCAGGAGAACCGCGAGAAGCTCGGCGAGCGCGCTGTCCTCAACCAAGTCGATTGGGAAATCTCAGGAG
>JAJRTI010000897.1 GCA_024278415.1 Planctomycetota bacterium
CGCGGCTTCTCGATTCCATGACGCCAGGCAGAGAAGCCCTGCTGAAGCAGGCTGATTCTGCTTTGGGAGATGGCCATCGTGACCACCAGATGAATCTGGTGGCAATCAGACAGGCCAGCTAAAGCTGGCCAAGGAGTGCGCCGTTGCTCATGCGTCGTAGATTTCGCGGGCGAAGTGATCCTTAAGTGAATGGCATTGGGCGCGGCCCACTACCCGGATATGTGCACGTAATTGCGGGACGGGACACTAGCTGCCCGTGAAGGCACTCACGACTCCGAAGCGCCGCCAGAAGGAGAGAACAATGAAGCAACTCAGAGAACTTGCGCGCCTGACAGCGCTTCTGTGGCTCGGATTCGTTGGCGCGGCGGTCCTTGCGGAGGGGCAGCCTCGGAATCTGATCGCCAACGGAGGATTCGAGCAGGGCACAAAAGGTTGGAGCTGGCCGTCGCGGAAAGGTCAACTCGAGCCCGGCTTCCTGAACAGGGAAACGCCCTACAAGGGCCTGGCCTCTTACACGCTCGGTCGCCCCGGCGCGCGCGGCGGAGGCTACATCTACACGGCAGCCCGCAACATCGACCCATCGAAGGATTACGAACTGAGTTTGGTTCTGCGCGGAAAGGGCCTCCCGAAAAACAGCGTGAGCGTCGAACTCTTGCAGTGGGGCGTGGAGAAGGGGGAGAAAACCCAACCACAGGGCTGGGTGTGCCTGCCGTCGCGTCCGGGCGTTAAGGAACTCATCACGGTCGGCGGCGCGTTCGACTGGAAGGAATTCACGGTCCGCATCCCTGCGCAAAGTATCAAACCCACCACGAAGTGGCTCATGTTGCTGATTCGCAAGAACGCCATTGGCCAGGGCGAGTTGGGCATTGACGAGGTCGCCATGGTTGCGGCGAAGCCGGTCGCTCGCGAGAGGGCAAGGTCGGCCGAGAAGCGTCCGAAAGCCGGCCCCGCCACGCGGCGCGCTTCGGTCACCTACACACCAGAGAACAGCGCGGTTCTCATCCGCGACACGAACCCCAAGGTGGCGATTCGCTGCGAGCCGGACCTGTGTCTGTACCGCACGGGGAAACTTCCTCGGATCATCGTCGAGTCGAGGGCCGTGCCCGGCGGCAAGCTGGCGTGGAAAGTGAAGGACGGCTTCGGCAAGTTCCTGGTTCAGGAGGAGCAACCCGCGGACGGCAAGACGCGCGAAGTGAAGCTCCCGCCCGGGCACGGGTACTACGAAGTCATCGTCGGAATCATCACGGCCGGAAAGACCCTCGCCGAGGCCCGGCGTTCCATCGGCGCGCTGCCTCCGCCTCCGAAGCCGGAGGGCGACGAGCCGTTCGGGCTTTGGGTGCAAGGCGACGAATACTATCCCGAACTGGGCGTCCGCTGGACGCGCGGCGCGCTCTACTACAACCTATGGAAGCAGAACGGTGACGCCTACTGGGCCAAGCGCATCGCCGCCTGGGACCATTTGCGCGCACAAGGCATCCGCGTCATCGCGTATCCCAAACGGATGCCCAGGAAGTACGCCGTCACTCCGAAAATCCTTAAGGACACGCCCGAGGCGTGGCAATGCCTCGAGACTTTCTGGACCGCCATGGTCAAAGGCCTGCGAGGCCACGTGGACGCCTGGGCCGTCATCAACGAACCGTATCGCGGAATGTGGAAAGGCACCGACCCACTCATCGTGCGCTATTGGGCCCTCCTCCGGCGTATCATCGACAAGTACGATCCCGACACGCCCCTGATCGGGCCCTCCCTGAACGTCATCCAACCGTTGATGATGGCCCAGTACCAGAACCTTTTGAAGTTGGGCTTCGGCCGACTGGTGGACGGCCTGGAGCTGCACACGTACACCTTGCATCGAATGCCGGAAGACGTGAACTGGGCCGCGTCGATCGAACAGGTGCGCAAGATCACGCGCCGCGCGCTCGGACGCGACCTGCCGATCTACGGCACCGAGATGGGCGTGTCCGCCGACTATTCTCGGGAGCTTTATCAGGCGCAGTATGCGGCCCGATCCTTCCTCTGGACGAAGGAACTGGGGCTGAAGGTGAACATCTGGCACGGCTTCAGTTGGCCACAAGCCAAGGGCGCGTACGAGCGCAATTACCACACCTTCCGCAACGGCGCCACGCGCCTGCCCACCGGCAAATGGGGACCCAAGCCTCCGCAGCCGCGGCCGGCCGCCATGGCCTATGGCGCGATGACCCGCCAGCTCGCCGGGGCCCAGGTCCGGAACGAGTTGGACTACCTCGGGCCAGCCATCAAGGTGTTTGTCTTTGAGCGCGGCGACGGGCCGATGCTCGCGATCTGGGCGACCGGCCGAAAGGCGAAAACCGTTCGGCTTCCCGTCGATGTGGATGAGGTGGCGATCACCGACATGTTCGGCCGCGCGCAGAAAGTGAAGACCAAGGATGGCGTGCTGGAACTTCGAGTGAGCGGCAGTCCCGTGTACGTGGCTCCAGTGGGAGCGTATTTGCTGAAGCAGAAACGCATGGTCTCCGCGTCGGCGCCCATCAAAGTGCTGCCCGGTGGCAAAGGCACGGGCGAGTTGGCCATTCACAATCCCACCGGCCAGCGGGCCGCCATGCGTGTCGAGTTGATAGAGGAGCCGGGGTGGAAAGCCGCGCTGGCGAGCACGCGGTGGACCCTCGCGCCCGGCGGGACAGCTACGACTCGCGTGCGCCTCCGTTGCCCGGAGAATGCGCCGCTGGGAGACCGTCTGCTCTTCGGGAAAGTGTACGTCAACGAGCGGTACGCCGGCCCGTGCAGCATTCCCGTCCTGGTGCAGCCGCGGGCGGAGATCGTCAGCGTCCGGCCGTCGCTGGAGTGGCGGCTGGTTCCGGTGCTGCGCGGGAAGGTTCGCCGCCATGATCCTGCTCTTCCGTCCGTCCAGATTTCCGTGGCCGGCTCGGATCGGGACCCCATGCGTGTGGAACTCAGAGGCGCACAGGACACCGAGTTTGTTCTCCCGGCGCCTTACCTGAGACCGGATCGTCTCCAGGAGGTCAGCCTTCGGCTCAACGGCGCCGGCCGCCAGGGCGCCGCGGTGACGCAGACCCTCAGCTTTGTTCCCGCGGCCAAACTGAAGGCTCGGCTGAACATGGACGGACAATTGGGCGATTGGGCGGTCGCGGAGAGCGCTTCGCAGCGCCAGGCGCCATTCAGCGTGCGCTGGGCCTGGGATGCGGAGAACCTCTATCTGGCCGTGCGCGTCAATGATGAGAAGCACGTGCAGACGCAGCCTCCGGAGATGATGTGGCGCGAGGACGACATCCAGATCGGCATCGCGGCCACAAGTCCAGGCCAGTGGGTGCGGCCGCCGGCCAGCGAGATGCAGGAGAGCGAATTCACCGAGTTGTCCCTCGCCCTTTGTGCCGACGGGCCCGTCTTGCATCGGAGTCGCACGGTGAACCGGGAACTGGCGCCCCTGGGATTGGTCGCGCCTGAAGACGCGCCACGCGCGGTTCGACACGCTGGTGGGGCCACCACCTACGAACTCAAGCTGCCGATCCGCCAAGCCGGCCTCCGCCCGCTTTCGCCCGGGCAGGTGTTGCGCGTCTCGGTGCTCATCAACCGCAGCGACGGCAAACGCCGGAAGTATTGGGAATGGTTCAGCGGCATCTACAGCCAAAAGACGCCTGACCTCTACGGCCATCTGATCTTGCTGGACTAAGGCGGGCTTCGCCGGCAACCCAATCTTCCTTCTTGTCTGCTTGTAGTGAGACCTGTGAGGGTCTCCTTAGGCGATCCTTATGGATCGCACGACCAACGATTCGGATGCACGCAGCTTCTTGGTTTTCTTCGCGGTTGCTGAAGTTCAAGGCACTTCCTCCCAATCTTCGCTGCGAGGTAACATTTCAGCCAAGTGCCACAATCGCCGGGCTTTGGACATCACGCCCTTTGCGGGATTACGCTTCAACCAACGGAAGCGCAATCCCGAAGCCCAACGGGCTTCTGTCTTCTAGCCCAGGGTTGCGGACGCAG
>JAJRTI010000087.1 GCA_024278415.1 Planctomycetota bacterium
GCGGCCTGCGGCCGCAACCCTGGGCTAGAAGCCGGAAGCCCGTTGGGCTTCCAAACAGCGTTGCGTCAAGCGGAAGCGCTGTCCATCGAACTCGCGCACGTTCATGAGGCCAACGGCTGTTGCAATCGGCTGAAGTGTTACGATCTGGTCAAGAAACTCAGCCGGATGGGATGCGTGCAGATCCGGCATGGTGGGAACCACGACTGGTATCAGAATCTGCAGACGAAGGCATGCCAACCTGTGCCACGCCATCGCGAGATCAATGAGCACCTTGCGCGACACATCATACGCCAACTAAGTGCTTGAGAGTTGCTGGATGCCTCGCCTCATGGGGAGCGAGTGTCGTCCCAAACCCTATGTGCACACCACCGGCAGCACCAGCCGCGACGCATGGCCGGCATCGTGCAGGACTTGATGCCTCGCGGCCACGGGCTTGCCCTCTTGCCAAGTCGGGGCCATGGTGTTGGGGTGCGGGAGGATGCGCGGGAAGCAACTGCTGGTGACCATGAGCGCGACGCGGGAGCCCGCGGGAAACACGTACGCAAAGTTGCCCATGTGGATGCGGATGCGCGTGGGCTCGTTCTTGTCGAGAGGCACGCGGCGATCCCAGCCCTCGCGGTAGCGGCAGCGCAAAGACCCATGCGTGAGGACCGTGACGCGGCCGTGGGGCTCCACGACGCAAAGCTTGGCGACGAAGTCCGTGTCCGCCGCGTCGGTCGCGATCCAAAGGTCGAGGTTGATGTCCCCCGCGAGGAACAGCGGCTCCCCGAGGCGTTCGCTGCGGTAGTAGAGGACGTCACCGCGCTCCAGCAGCGAGCGTTGGTCCTGTGGCCCCGCGTCGGCCAGTCCCCAGTAGATCGGCCCGCCAAGCGTCGGCATGGGATCGGATGGGTCATACGTGTAGCGGTCCGGCGGCTCGTTGCCTGGCGACTCCAAGGAGAGCCGGCCATCGCCGGCGAGCCCGTTGGCATGGCTTGCGGAGCGGAGATGCCATGACTGCTTCTCACTCGACGGCGGCCAGGCGTGGAAGTGCTCCCATCGGTTCGCGCCCATGACGAAGACCTTGACCGCCGGCTCGTCCGCAAGCCCGTCGTCGATGTCGCGCAGGTGCAGGTCGAGGAACCGGCGCTGATACGCCTCGAAGGGTAGCGCCGCGTCCGGGCCGAAGTCCCACTGCCCGTATTCGCGCTTCCCGATGGTGCTGTGGCCCCACGGGCCGATGAGGAGGCGTTGCGGGCCTCCGTTGCGAATGCCTTGGTAGCCCTGGAACTGGCTACGCGTCAGGTGGTCGAACCATCCGCCCGCGTGCAAGCCCGGGCAGCGCACACGGTCGTACATGCGGTGCTGGTCGACCTCACGCCAGTAGGCGTCGTACACGTCGTGCTCGACGCACTCGCGGAGAAAGTCGCTCTGGTATCCCGCACGCTCGAAGACCGCGTCGAGCGTGGGCTGCGCGTTCAGGTCGTCCCACGTGTAGTGGTCGAGGACGGGTTTGGTGGGGCAGACCGCGTGGGTCATGCTCCAGCGGATCGCGTTGGCGAGTGCGAAGCAGCCATCGTAGCGGATCCAGTCGGTGAAGTAGCTCTGCGGCGCGACTGCGGGCGCGATGCACTTGAGCGCGGGATGGCCGCTGCTCGCGGCGGGGACCTGCACGATGCCGAGATAGCTCAGTCCGACCATGCCGATGCGGCCGTTGCACCAGGGCTGGTTCGCGATCCAGTCGAGCGTAGCCGCGCCATCGACGGCCTCGTCCTGTAGCGGCCGGAAGTGGCCGGTCGAGTCGTACTTGCCTCGGCAATCCTGGATGACGAACGCGTACCCCCACGACGTGTACAGCTTGCCCTTCGCGAGCGCGGGCCGGTGATACGGCGTGCGCGTCAGCAACACGGGCCACGGGCCGGGGCCATCGGGCAGGTACACATCGGTCGCGAGGAGGGCGTCTTCGGTGGGAACTTGCTGGTACAGGTGGGCCTTCATGTGAAACAGTCTCCGCTTCCGTGATCATCGATCCCGAGAGAACACATGCCCTAGCGTCGTGTCACATGTGTAATATCACTTGTGAACCTAGCGCAGGGGCCATGCCCTTGCGCCGATCTCTTCCTCAGAATCCCGAAGGGATTCCGGCGTACAGCCCAGGGTTGCGGCCGCAGGCCGCTACCCTGGGAGCAGGCCACCGACTATCTATCATTCCCGCCTTCCCTTCCCCCTTCCGATCCCGCAAGTGCGGGATCGGAAGGGGGAAGGGAAGGCGGGAGGACACGACACCCACCTCCCCCAGGGTAGCATACGGAATCCCGTTGGGATTCTCCAACGACAGCCCCCTCGTTTGCTATGGGAATACGAAACATGGCTCACCGTCCGTCGTCGCCATACATATCCTCCCTCCTGAATGCGCAGTCCTTGGGCCAAGCGCTCCAGTTCAGCATCTTGAGCTTGAGTGGCGCCGTCGGCTTCCTCGCCTCAGCGGTGCTGTCCTCATCGTCGATGGTCACGACAACCCAATGCTCGCCCGGCGTGACCTTGGGGGGCACCGCCACGGTTAGCTTGCCCTCAGGCGTGACCTCGGCCGTTGTCTCAATCCTCACCATAGTGATTCCTCCACCTCAAACCGCACGTCTGTCATGGATCATGTCCACTCCAGGCCAAATTATACCAGGGGCTCAGCAATCGAGCACGGTCAACACGCGCGCGTTGACCGTCCTCCGAGCCGCCGATATAATCGCATCTCCGCGAGGCGCTAGCAAATGCCAAAGTTCAAAGTCGATTCCCTGTTCGAGCCCAAGGGCGACCAGCCGAGGGCCATCGAGCAACTGGTCCAGGGGTTCAGGTCCGGGCGCAAAGACCAGGTCCTCCTCGGCGTCACGGGCTCGGGCAAAACCTTCACGGTCGCCAAGGTCGTCGAGCAGCTCCAACTCCCCACGCTCGTCGTCTCCCACAACAAGACCCTCGCCGCGCAGCTCTACAGCGAGTTGCGGGAATTCTTCCCAAACAACTCGGTCCACTACTTCGTCAGCTACTACGACTACTACCAGCCCGAGGCGTACATTCCGGGCACGGACTACTACCTGTCCAAGGAAGCCGACATCAACGAAGAGATCGACGCGCTCCGGCACGCGGCCACGAGCGCGCTCGTGTCGCGGGACGACGTGATCGTGGTCGCCAGCGTCTCCTGCATCTACGGCCTCGGCTCGCCCAGCGATTACGCGAGCATGCTCGTGCAGATCAAGCGAGGGGACGAACTGGACCGCGACAACCTGATCCGCCGGCTCGTGGACATCCAGTACGAGCGCAACGACACGAACCCCACCCGCGGCCGGTTCCGCGTGCGAGGCGACGTGGTGGAGGTGCATCTGGCGTACGAGGAGAACATGGTGCGCGTCGAATTCTGGGGCGACGAGGTGGACCGCATCTCTGTGCTCGACCCGCTCACCGGCGAAGTGCGCTACACGACTGAGGAGATCTCGATCTACCCGGCCAAACACTTCGTGATCGCCGAGAACCAACTCGAAGGGCCCATACGCTCGATCCAGCAGGAA
>JAJRTI010000898.1 GCA_024278415.1 Planctomycetota bacterium
GCCGCGGCGGATCTCGACGGCGACGGCAAGGGCGAGGTCGTCGCCGCGTGCGCCGACCAGCAGCTCTATTGCTTCAACGCGGACGGCTCGACCCTGTGGCAAGTCAAGCCGCCGCCGCGCACGTATGCACGGCCGGGCTACCGCGGGGTGCTCCCGTTCACCGGCCCACTGAAGATCGTGTTCACGTCGGACCTCGACGGCGACGGCAAGCGAGAGATTGCGGTCGGCTCTGGCAACTGGCGCACCTACTGCTACTCGCACGATGGGAAGCTGCTCTGGGATGAGTGCAACTGGGCCCACCAACCCACGTGCGGCGCGGCCTACGACCTCGACGGCGACGGCGTCAAGGAGGTCGTCATGGGCAACGACTATCGCTCCGCGCACGTGTATCGCCACCCGAGCGGCAAGATCGCGCTGTCCATCGCCATGAGCAGCCACGCCGGCCCATCCGCGCTCGCGGCCGGCGACGTGGATGGCGACGGCCGGGGCGACCTCGTCGTGGGCGACCGCAACGGCCGCATCACGTTCTGCATCCCCTGGAATGCCGGGCGCGCGCAACGCAAGTCCATCGAAGTCGGCGCGCCGATCACGTTCGCCGAGTTCGTCGATCTCACTGGCGACGGCCGCAAGGAAGCGGTGGTCGGCTCGGCCAACGGCTACGTCTATGCCTTCGATGCGAGGGGCAACGTCGTCTGGCAGAGGAACATGGGCGAGACCCCGCGCGACCTCGCGCTCGCGAACGTGGCCGGCGACGAGCGGCCGGAGCTGCTCATTGCCGGCGAGGACGGCAAGCTGCACGTATGGAACGCCGGCGGCGAGGAAGTCGGCCGCTTCACCGCGCGCGGCTGGGTGCGCCACGTGCGCGTGGCCGAGCTGGACGGCGACCCGAAGACGGTCGAGTTCGCGATCGCATCGGACGATGGCAACGTGTACGCGCTGCGGTTCGCAAAGCCGTAGCTGGCGGCCATTTGTGGCGAGGGCATTTGCGCAGGTGGCATGCGCTCCCCGTTTTCAGGAAGCCGTAGCATGAAAGTCCTGCCGCTCGGCCCACATACAATGCTTCTTCTGGCAGTGTCGGGCGTTTCTTGGGCCGGCAACCTCATCCGCAATCCGGGGTTCGAGAAGGGCCAAGGCACACAAGCTCACGGCTGGCGTGGCACAGCGAACGCGGGTGCGCCGAGTTTGGCGCGCACCGACGAGCAAGCATTCGAGGGACAGTACTCCGGCAAACTCGTGGCGAAGCCGGGGGATGTTTATGCTCGCTGGGTCTACTCGCGGCCGGACTTGTTCAAGTCGGTCAAGGTTCGCGACAAGCTGCGCCTGCGGTTCAAGTACATGGCCCGCGCCGACCTCGGCGACGCGCTGGTGCAGGTGAACACGAGCCAAGCCCCCGGATGGCGGCAATACACGCTCAAACCCCTCAAAGCGACCGGCGGCAAGTGGGCCGAGTATGAGGCGGAACTGTTGGTGGACGTCATCCCCAATGGCCGCGGCGAGGTGCAACTGCGCGGCACGACCCGGCGCACCGGCGACCAGGTCGTGTACTTCGATGATGTCGCCCTTGAAGTCATCGCCTCCAAGCCGGCGCTGAAACCCCGGCCCTTCGTGAAGCCGAGAGGACGCGAGAGAATGCTGACCCCAAGCCAACTGCGAGCGATTCACTGCGACACGTCGAAACAGCCGCTGAACACGGCCGCGGAAGAGCTGCGCCGATTCATCAACGACAGACAGGACGACGTCGAACTAAGGGTCGAGAAGCCCGCCGATGGCCCGCCTCCGCCGGGCACGCTCGTGTTGGGCACACCCGAAGACAGCCCCGCGCTGGCCCGCTGGGCGAAAGAAGGCAAGTTGGGGATCACCGAATGCTCCGAGGCCGTCGATGCTTACGAAATCGCCGCGGTGGGCGGCTGCGTGGCGGTTGTCGGAGCCAATCCCCGGGCGGTCGTGTACGCCGCGTTCGAACTGGAGGACCTGCTGGTCGAGCGCGGCGGGCTTCCGGAAGACTTCCATTCGAAGGCCGCGCCGGCGCTCAAACTGCGCCTCTTGCATCCCCGCGCGCGCGGCGGATTCCACGGCTACTTGCGAGACGACATCGAGTTCATCGCCCGCGCCGGCGCGAACGTCGCGCATCTCAACCACGACTGGATGGCCGAGAAGACGCTCTTCAGTTTCGCGCCTTGCCCGGAGTTCCCAGGGGCCATCGCCCAAGCGACGCTCGATAACAACCGCAAGCACCTACGCCAGTATCTCGAATGGTGCAAACTGTACGGGCTCCGCGGAGCGCTGTGGCTGTGCGAAGTTGTTTGCCAGGGAGGAGGGTGGGTGCCCGAGCCCGCGCGGCAGGCGTTCTTGGACCGATTCCCCGAAGAAGCCCTCGCGGATACCGGCGCCCGGCAGGGCAAGGTCCTGTGCATGGCCCATCCGCTGGTCGAAAAGGCCTACCGGGGCATGGTGCGGCGTTTGTTGACGGACTTCCCCGAGATCGAAATGGTGCTCGTCTTCACGCTCGACTCGAACGGCGAATTCTGCGACCCGAACAAGTGCCCGCGCCACAAAGGCGTCAGCAAGTACACCCAGTACAACAGCTTTCTCCGGCTTCTTCTTGAAGAAGGGCGCAAGGTTCGGCCGGACTTCAAGGTGTTTTCAATCGGTTGGTCTTGGACCTTCCGAAACGATCCGGAGTATTTGACTCAACTCGCCGGCTTGCCGGCAGGCGCGGGCTTGGCGTCGCCTCCAGACGGAGAGGCGTGGTCTTTCGATCGCAAAACGACCGACAGGCTCCTGGACTACCGCCGAGCCACTCGCGAGCGCGGCCAGAGCTTCTTGGGGTATGACATCTTCCTGTGGGGCGACGATTGCTGGTTCCCGGGCACCGAACTCTTCGACTTCCCGCTGGGCGTCGCGGCCAAGCTCAGACGATGGAACGCCATCGGCGTGGACGGCTTCTTCGACCAGTGGGGCACGCAGGCCGAATATGTCGCCAACAACGCGGTCGCGCTGCGGTACATGATGTTTCACCCCGAGTTGGCCGAGCCCTCTCGCGCGCAGGCCTTCGTCGAGGACTTGGCGCGCAAGCAGTATGGGGACGCCGCCGCGCCACACGTAGCCGCTGCCTGGCGCGA
>JAJRTI010000899.1 GCA_024278415.1 Planctomycetota bacterium
CGCGGGCCGCGGCTTGCACTGGGCTATGTTGTGGCAGCCCTTCGGGCTGCGGTGTCCGCGAGGGGTTGCACGCAGGCGAAGAGCCGGGACGTTTGTTGTGAACCTGCCTGGATCCACTTCGAAACTGAAACTCCAGAATGCGACGCGTTGGGATACGTACAATCAGACCTACACCCAAAAAAAGGGGAACGGGAGAGCTTATCGTAGAGCTGCCTGCTCTGCGGCCATGCGGTTCTTCAACACCCCTTCAACGCAGGCGAAGAAGTCCAACGCACAAGGGCACGCAAGGCTGTAAAACACCTTGAGCCCTTCCTTCCGATCCCTAACAATGCCGGCTTGCTTGAGCTGCGCGAGATGCTTTGAAATCCCGGTGCGCTCCGCGTCCACGTCCTCCACAAGCTCGCACACACAACGTTCCCCATCACGCAATGCCTCTACAAGTTGGAGGCGCACCGGATGCGCCAACGCTTTCAGCACGTTGGCGCGCATCTCGTAGCGCAGTCGGTCAGTCGCAGCATCGGTCATGTTCTGTCAGCCTTCCAGCCCTATCACTATGTGATTATGTGATAAGTATATCACGCATGCGCGATATGTCAAGCTGCTTTCGGCCAGGAGTTTCCCCATGAGATTTGCTGATCCGAGCGGCAGACGCCGCTGGCTTGTAGTAGGGCCATTCATGGCCCGTCAGTAACGCTGAAAAACGGGCGATGAATCGCCCTACTACAAGCGACCCGCGCGTCCCGCACGGCCCCGTGTACATGACAATCGTTGTAAGAGACCGGTGACGCCATGCTTGCGATAGGACGGGTGGAGATTCTGGGGAAACTCGTGGCTTTGTGCATCCTTTTCGTGCCGCCCAGACACGGCTGTCAACGCGTGCTCAACATAGGGAACGGATGCCAGCCCCGCAACGTATGAGCGGATCGGATTCCGGCGCGGCGGCCCCTGCGCCGGCGGCTTCGCGTTGGGGAGGGTCGTCCGTGCCTGACCATCCGAGCGCGACACACGCGTGTGCTACTCAAACAGACCTGGGTTGTCCGTGATGGCGACCAAGTCAATGTAGATCGCCTCCCGCGGCGCCAGTTTCAGAACATGCTCCCCGGCGGACAAGTCAAATGCTTGGAGACAGATGAGCGACATGTTCCTGTTGTGCGCGGCCATCGACCAGGCCCACGACGTGGCGCTACGCAGCCGCGCCCGGTCGAACGGCCCGTCATCCACAGCGAAGAAGACGGAATCGTGACTGCCGACCGGCTCATCCGACTTGACGCGCAAGAGCACGAAGTACTTGCCGGCTTTCGGCACGCGGAACCGGAACTCGGCAGGGTTCTTCTTGGCGGGCCCCGACAAGAGGATGCACTTTCCGCCTGACGCGGAGGAGTCGGGGATGGTCGTGTAGGCTTTGCCGCCGGTAGGCGCTTCGGCCTCGGCGTAGGACACCCACACGCCTTCCCGAGTCGGCTTGGTGGGGGGAACCACGTCGGTTGCCGCATACACCATGACGGGCCGCGAATAGCCGCTTTCCAGCCGGATGAGGAACGCGCCTCGGTAAAGGGGCCGCTGGGTCATCCTCTCGGGGAGAAGCGTCACGGTGAAGGTCAGCGTCTTGCCGGATTCTAGGGCGCCGGCTGCCGGCGCGACCTCGAACCAGTCGAACGCATCGTTCTTCGCGATCCGGTAGCCACTCGAAAACGCCTGGCCGCGCACGGTTGCGGCGACGGTTTTTGCCCGCGCCTCGGCCACGTCTGCCGCGGAGAACATCAACTGGTATCGATCGAGGTACACGGGGATCGGCCGCACGGGCAGGACCAGGCCGGACCCGAACGGAATGGCGCCCATGTCGACACGGCCGCTCTTCCCTGGGGCGAAGTTGTCGATCACGACCCCGCGGCCCAGCGCGGCCGATGTCTTGCGCTGTGCGAAGAGGCCGGCGTCGGGGGCCACGAAGTCGGGCTTGCCAAGGATGCCGTGCTTCTCATCGCCCGGCTTGCCGGTGGAGAGCAAGTTGTAGTCGCAGTCCGACTGGGGGCTCCGCGTCCGTCCCGCGATGGCGCGTCGGCCGGCAAAGATATTGTTCTTGGCAACGATGCGCAGGTTGTGGGGCAGGTTCAGGTCGCTGGACTTGCCGTAGCAGGTGTTGTTGAAGATGAACGACACCGCGCTGGGGCCATTCGCGTGTGACGAGGTTTTGATGGTTTGCCCGGCGAGGCCCCGCTCGTCGCCCATGTTCACGAGCAGATTGCGAAACACGTAGGAGGGCCCAGACATGCAGCCCTGGATGCTCACGCCGCAGAGGCACCCTTCGAACTTGTTGAGGAAGACTCTGACGTTCGTCTGGCCCCCGTCGATCTCGAGCGCGTCGTCGTTGGCGAAGCACATAAGGTTGCCGTAGATGTCCGCGTCCCGGTTGAATCCGCCGTCGATGTGGTAATTCCCCGCGCCTTCGATCGCGTCGTTCCAGCGGTGTTGGTCGCTGCCGATGAAGTCGTTGTAGCGCACGACGGTCGACCGGGGCTTGTCCATGCCGATGGCCTGCGGCCCTGCGGGATGGGAGTAGTACCACGAGTTCGCCCGGCTCACCGGGTCGTGGATGTAGCATCGCTCCACCACCGTGCCGACGCTCTTGCTCACGAGGATCGCGCTGTCCCAGTTGATGGCGCGGCCGCTGGCCGTGTAGAACTTGCCGTCGCGGTCGAAACGTTGCACGCCGATTCTTCCCCAGCCGGCGATATCGCAGTTCACGACCCGCACGTGGTCGCACTTCCTGATACTGATGGCCTCCTTCAGGCCGCCGCGGAGGGTCAGCCCTTCGAGGATGACATACTTCACGTTGTCAAGCTCAATCAGCGGTCCCGTGCGGTCGTTCCGCAGCACGAATCCCTTCTTGGCCGTGATCTTGATCCAGCCATCGGCCGAACCGGATTCCTTCACGCTGAGCCGGCCTCCGAAGTTCGTCTCGTCGAGGACGATGGTCTTGGCGATGGGGATCTCACTGCTCCAGGTGCGGAAGTCTTGCTGAGCCAGCACGTGGCCGTTCGCCGCGGCGATTCTCAGTTCGTACGGGGTGTCTTCATTCAGATGGACGATGCTGCCTCGGTACATGCCGTCTTCCTTCACGTAGACCGGCGGAAACGCTCGCAGCCACCGGTCTCCTTTCTTGCGATAGGAAACGGCCAACCCGTCCCGTCGGGGGCTCTTGAAGTAGAAGGAGCACGCATTGAAGAGCGGGTCGACCTCGAACGCCGCGACCTTCAGCCTCACGTTGCCCGCGGAGGCCCGCTTCTTGAGGAGGCCCTCCTCTTCAGGCGTCAGCCGTGCGGCGAACTTCACGTACTCGTACGTGATCTCTTCCCGATTGCCGATGGCGTAGAGGCACACTTCGACCTCAGCCTGGCCTTTCCAACCGAACCGACGGCGCATGTCGACCACATAGAGGCCCGGCCGGTCCATATTGATCGCCACCCTTTTGTCGTACGGCTTCTTGCGGATGAGTTTGACCGTCCCGCGGTCAGACGCGTCCGCGACCTTGACGACGAAGAGGGGCGTGTGATCAATGTTCACGGCGAACGTCTTGCTGACGGTAATCCAGCTTGGGGGCTCGGGTCCATCCGTCAGGTGCAGTTTCCCGGTTTCCACGGATACCTTGCCAGGTGTCGACGGGAACCGCCTCCAGCCGCCCTTTGAGAAATCGTCAACGGTTTGGGCATAGCTGGAAGCGATTGACATCGCCAACGCTGCGAGGGCGAGGGTGAGAATTTTGTTCATGGCCTGTGTCTCCATAGGGCTGGGGCTCGGCCCGAGCCCCATGGGCAAAGGGCCGTGCCGAGGCGCAAAGGACACTCATCCTTCGCTGGTCGCCCCTGAATGCCCCCGTCTGTGGCCGCCATTGCGTCTCGCTCGCTACGGGTCATTCTGGGCGCGCTCTGTCCAGATGACCAAGAATTCCTCAGGCGTGACAACCGGCAACTTCGAGGGCGGGAAGTGTCCAACGTCGCGAGTGATGAGGAACTGCGCCCTTGCGCGAATGGCCGAATGGAACTGCACGGCGTCCTCGAAGTCGTCACATTCAGAGCCAATCGCCTGATTGATCAGCTTACTGTCGGGCGCTATCGAACTGAAAACATCCCGCAAGAGGCGCATCGCATTGTCAGCCGTCACCTTGTCTTCGGCTTTCCGCACGATATAGTATACGTTATTGAAACTGATCGCCGAGATATATGCTTCGACGTCGCCGTGCTCCGACAGCGACCAAATCTGGGCAGACGCCCTGTAGAATGGTTGGCGATGGGCAAGCACGTCCAAAAGCACGTTGGTGTCCAGGAAGACTTTCATCAACTCTTGCCGTACTTGTCCTCGAGTGCATCTTCCAGAAGCTCTCGGTCTGTTCGGTTCCGAGGCAGGCTCACGATACCGGTCGCGCGCAACGTGATGGGGCCGAGTTGTGCTTCGGGATCAACGCCGGATTGCGCGAGGCCGTTCACGATCCTTGTGAACATGGCGGACACGCTGCTGTTGTTCTCGGCCGCAATCCGCTTCGCCACGCGGATGACCGCTTCGGATGCACTCAAAGTTAACTTTCTCGTTCCCATCGTAGACTCCTGTTACGTATGACTTTCCCTCAATCATACGTGTTCTCTGCCGAGCGTCAAGCCTTGGAAGGCCCTAGCCCGAAGTCGCGTCTGGGACCGACTCACTCACAAAGGCAAGGACTTGTACCCTCGCCTGCGCCGCGAAGTAATTGACAGGGGACGAGACAGCGGCGATCCGGTGAGCGCGGAGCTGTTCCGGATCTATGGATACTACCCGTCGCCTGGAGGCAGCCATCTCGGCGAGTTCCTGCCCTACTACCTCGACTCCGAGGAGAAGCAGCAGCGCTACCGCATGCATCTGCGCGACAACCGAGCGAACGACGAACGTCGCCGCAGAGCGCGCGCGTTCTGCCGCGATGTCGTGCGCGGCAAGGCGGAGCTGCCGGACCTCAAGGAGGCCGCTGCACAGGAGCACAGCGAGGGAGCCATCCCCATCATCTCGTCCATCGTCAACGACAAGGGCGACGCGGAGTTCGCCAACATCCCCAACCGCGGTTATATCACGAACCTGCCCGACGACGTGGTGGTGGAAGTGCCCACGAGGTTTGGAAAGAAGGGCTTCAAGGGCGAGTGCGTTGGCGACCTCCCGGCCGGCATCCGGGCCCACACCCTGCACATCATCGAGACCCAGGAGATGGGCGTGGAGGCTGCAATGACAGGCGACTACGACCTGGCGCTCCAAGCGCTCCTGTTCGACAATCTTGTCAACGACATCCCGCTTGCAGAGAAGATGCTGAAAGAAATGTTCCGCCGGTCGAAGAAGTGGCTGCCCCAGTTCGCCAAGAAGAAATGAGGCCGGGCGCCTGCCACGCGGCCCGACACCGACTGCGCAAGAGAGGACCCCACCATGGCTGACACGCCGGCCAAGGCGCCAAACATCCTCATCGTCCTCGTCGACCAGATGCCGAACGACGTGGTGCTGCCGGATCATCCCTGCCACATGCCCAACGCACAGCGCCTGGCGGAGGAGGGCGTTCGCTTCACGCGCGCGATGGCTCCTTCGCCCCACTGCTGCCCGTCGCGGGCTACGTTCATGACCGGGCTGTACCCATCGCGGCACGGCGTGTTTAACAACGTGGATACGAACACCGCGTTCCAGCTTGGCTTCAACCCGGGAGTCCGCACCTTCTCCGAGGAGCTGAGAGACGTTGGGTACCGTCTCGCATACGCGGGCAAGTGGCACGTGAGCCACGTGGAAACGCCGGCGGACCGGGGGTGGAATGAACTCGTCCCCTACACCAAGAACAGACCTTCGCGCACCAATGCACAGTGGGACAAAGCGGCCGGCGAGCCCCAACCTCCGGACCACCCGCGCGAACCAGGCGAGGTCTTCCGGCCGGGATGGGGATCCACGTACGCGGTGGGCAAGCGGATGGAAGGGCCCGACGCGTACGCCCACGCGAGCTACTACCAGAGCGCGGTGCTGCCCGGGGTTCGCGCCATCCCGCAACTGGCCAAGCAGGACGGTCCATGGGCGCTGTGCATCAGCACGGACATGGGCCCATCGACGAACGTCCCAGCCGACCTGGCCGACCTCTACGACCCGAACGACGTCGAACTGCCGGCGAGCTTCGCCGACCTCATGCGCGACAAGCCGCGAGTCTACCAGCGCATGCGGCACCAGATTTGGGGGCAACTGGCGGAGGCCGAAGTGCGCCAGTCTATCGCCCACTACTGGGCTCTTTGCACTTTGCAAGACAGATACCTCGGCGACCTCCTCGCGGCATTGGAGGACACGGGACAGGCAGACGACACCGTTGTGGTGTTCGTGGGAGACCATGGCGACTACATGTTCGCGCACGGTCTGCGATGCTTGGGCATCCCCTCGTTCCGCGAGGTCTACCACGTCCCGGCGATCGTGCGGTGGCCCCGC
>JAJRTI010000900.1 GCA_024278415.1 Planctomycetota bacterium
CGCGTTCACCGCGGCCATGGTCTCGCTTGGCGCGTTGCCGGTCTATTTGCTGGTGCGCCAGCGCACGGGAGTGAAGCGCGCCGCGCTCGCGTGCGGCATCGCGTATCTGCTGTACGCACCGCTGGGGTACGTCAACTTGGGAGACGTTCGCGCGGTACTGTTCTGCGCGGCGCCCTTGCTCTTTGCTCTCTACTTCTTTGAAGTGCAACGGCCGTGGCCGTTCCTGGTGTGCGCGGTGCTGACCCTCGCGTGCAAGGAGAACACCGCGCTCGTGCTGATCCTGCTCGGCGGGGTGGCGCTGATTCGGCGGCGGAGGTGGCCGTGGGTGGTCGGTCCAGTTGTGCTCGGAGTCCTATGGTTTGGCGTCGCCACTCGGGTCGTTCTGCCCCGCATCCTGTCTGGGCACATGTACTCGCCGGATACGATTCTGCGGCCATGGGGGGGCAATGGCAATCCGTTCGACCTCGCCTGGACGATCTTGTCGGATCCGGTGAACCACTTCCGGCTGGTCACCAGCCATTGCCGGCTGGTTGCGGCGTTGCAACTGCTGGGGCCGTTGTGCTTTTTGTCATTGCTAGCGCCGGAACTGCTCTTGCTCGCGGCGCCGGGGGCCGCGCAGATTGCGCTCTTGCGCATGGGCTACTTCCCGCACATTCGCGCGCACTGGTTCACGTTGCCGTCGGTGCTGGCCTTCGCGGCCGCGGCGTATGGGATGACCCGCCTGCTGCGCACGGACAATCTTGCCGGGCGGCTGCTCGGCCGCGTGCCGGGGGGCCGGCGAGGGCTGCCATGGGTCATGGCCGCAGGCTGCGCGCTCTCGAACGTGTTGCCCAACGTGCTGACGTACCCGGACGTGAGCAAGGCCACGTTCGACGCCCGGTTCCTGGACGTGTCGAACATGTACGATAGACGCTTCTACGCGTTCGACGACGAAGATCGCCGGCTGTGGAGCGTCCTCCGCCGGGTGCCGGCGGACGCGACGGTTGCGGTCTCTGGCCACCTGCTGCCGGCCATGGCGCATCGCGAGAAGGTGATCGAGGTTTGGCGCTCGATGAAGGACATTCGAGGCGAATCGCTGTGCTTCACCGACTGCGAGTTCATGGTCATAGACCTTCGCAGCTATGTGAACGGCGGCGGGTGGTACGAATGGCCCATGAGCCGCGTGCAAATCGCCAGGCTGCGCAAGTTGCTCGCAGGCGGCGGGTGGCGGGTGCTGCTGGAAGAGGGGACTACATTGCTTTTGAAACGTGAACCGGGGTATGTGCTGGGCGAGGCCCGAGCGGCGGAGGTCGTGGACAAGCTGAACCGCGCGTGGATGAAGGTGCAAGGCTACTACGCGGTGCACGTGGAGCGCGGCTCGGAACTCTACGAGGAGGCCAAGCTCCAAGCCGCGCGGGCAGAGTACTTGGCCGCGGTGGAAGCGAAATGTCCCGACCCGTACGCGTATTCACAACTGTGCGGGATTTCCCTTGAGTTGCGGCGATGGCCAGATGCGGTGAAGTTTGGCCGAGACGCGGTGCGCATGGAGCCGTGGGATTCATTCTCGTGGTATCGCATGGGACAGGCCCACTTGGAGCTGGACCAGCTTGCTTCCGCTCAGACGTGTTTCCGCCGCGCCCTTTCGCTGTTTCCGTATTCCGCCAGGTACCGCGCCCACTACGCCCGCTACTTCTCGGCCGTGGGCATGACGAACGAAGCGCGGCGGCAGGCTCGCATCGCGCTCAAGATCGATCCGACGGACGACGCCGCCAAGCGGGTGGGCGAAGCGCTTGGAGTGCTTCGCCCGTCTACGTCGCCGGACCGCTGATAGAGGACCGATTGGACGATTGACAAGATTCTTGGTTACTTCGCGTGGTCAGCGCTCAGCCTGCAACCTGGCCTGTTCGCCAACGCGTTGGTCTTGCCGCCGCCGCAGCGCGGTCGGAGACGGCCGGCAGGCGGCGTTGGTGTGAGAATCCACCTGCCCCAACGGGGCATGACATACCAGCCCGGGGCGAAGCCCCGGGGAAACGTGACCGCCGCATTTCGCGAGCCCTGAAAGGGCGAGACAGGGTGAACCCAACGCATGGGCCCCGGAATGTCACGCCCTTTCAGGGCTGGGGCCTCTGATGATGGACCGCTACCCGGGGCTGCGCCCCGGGCTGGTATGTGTAGCCCTTTCAGGGCCAAGGCCGTGTCCGCGCCAGTCACAGCAGTGCACCGTGCTTCGCATCCTGCGACCCTCCGGCGAGCAACCTGCCAACTCCACCCACATCAAACAGCGAAGAACGATTCACAAGAATGACCCCGACGAAGATGACGAAGCCCGGCCTTAGGCTGTTCATGGTGTGTAGCGTAGCTCTCGCAGTCAGCGCGCTGGCGCATTGGCTGAGCGCGCTTGGGCTGCCGCCTTGGCTCAAGGGCGCGGCCGCGAGCCTGAACGCGGTTGCCGGCTTGGCGATGGTGCTGGCCGTGCCTGGCCTCGCTTGGCTTCCGGTGTGGCGCGGCCTGGGATGGCTCGACGAGGAGTGCGATGGATTCTACGTGGTGCTGGCGGTGGGATTGGGCACGGTGCTATGCCATGGGATCAGCCACAAGGCCATCGTATTGAGCGGCTACCTCGCGGAATACTGGCCCATGTGGTGGGCCGCAGTGTTGTGGGCCGCGGCCGGGTGGGCTGCTTCTGTGCAGTGGGGGGGGGCTCTGGCAGTCAGATGGCCGCGGCCGGTTGTCGTGCGGTGTTCGCTCGGCGCCGCGCTGGCCGTCGTCTGTTTCGCTCTTGCCACGTCTCCGCCTCGCTTTGTCGAGGAGACCAACTACTGGCCCGACAAGGCCTACGCCGACTTCGCGGGCCTGAACTTCGGGCGCGTCGACCTCGATCGTGAGGGGATTACCGTGCGGTTTGGCGATCAGTGGGTCAAGAGGGGGAAGCGGACGTACGATTTGCACGGCGAAGAGGCCCGCATCTACATTTCGAACCGCGGCGACGTCGCGTACCCTCTCGATCTCATCCTGGTGTTGAGGAACAACTGGCGCACGCCGCTCGTGGCCGAGTTTGAGTTCGACGGGCGGACGCTTCGGGAGGGCGAGTTGACGCGCTATGCGCGGCAGCGGCGGGGCGCCAAGGGGATAGGGGAGGATTACCTGCTGCTTTGGCCGCGGTTTGATCACACTGTCGACCCGCGCGATCGGCCGCCGCATCTGGTGCTGGCCGCGCCGACCCTAGAGGTGCCGCCGGGCGACCACGTGTTGCGGGTGGAGATCTTGCCATCGAGGGCCACGGACGAAGCGGGCCCGCGCGTCACGCTCTTCGATCTCTCCAACACGACGGCCGCGGAGTTCTACCGCGAACTGAGCGCGCGGTTCTTTGTGGCGGACACTGGGGATCTGTACGAGACACTCGACTTCAGCCGCAACTTCAGACTCTACTGGATCCAGCATTCGAGTTCGTTCAACCCGACCATTCCCGACTCGGGCGGCGCCACGTCGATCAGCGATGAGCCGCCCGGGCATCACTTCCTCTGCTTCCTCGCCCTGACCTTCATTCGCGACTCGATCACGAGCATTAGCTTGTTGTTCCTTGTCGAGTTGATGCTGCTGGTCGCGTTGGCCGTGCAGTTCGCGGCATGGGACAACAACGCGTTCCGCTGGTGGCACGTGTTGCCGCTCCTGGGCGTATCGTTCGCCTACACGAGGCTGTGCCGGCTGGGGGCGGAGTCGAATGCTCCGGACACGTTGTTCCTGCTGGTATGGCTCTGCGTGATGTGGGCTCATCTCGACGGCCGCGAGCGTCTCGCGGGCTGGCTCGTGGGCGTAGCGTGGCTGATCCATATTCCCACGCCGCAATGCGTGGTCTTCACCGGAGTCGCGTCTTGGCTCGCGATGCGCGACCGACGCGGGATCAGGTTTATTGTGCGGGCGTTCCTGGTTATCTTGGCGGTGACGGCCATTCGGGTGCTGTTGATTTCCATGGATGCTGGCTTGCGCGGTGCGCTGTTCAGTGGGCAGGCGCGCTTCGGCGGGGTGCAGCGCTTGGAGCTGCTGCGGGAGATTCTGATTGACCACGATTGGTCTCGAATCGTCGTGCTGCTGCACGTGGCGCGCAATTTTGCCCGGTTGGTGTTGATTGCTTCGTGCGGCGCGATCCCGATCGCGGCGGTCTCCTTCTTTGTTCGCGTGAGAGCGGAGGAGGCGCGGGCGCGCGCCAAGACCACTGTGCTGTTGCTCTTCGGGGTGTTCTACTACCTGGCCATGAGCCTCATCGACACGCAACGGGCGCACCACGTGGGGCCCATTGCATTCCCGCTGATGATTGCCGCGGTCCGGCGCGTCGCGTTTGTCGATCGCGTTTGGATCCGCCGGCTGCTGTTTGGCGCGATGGTGGCCAGCGCGGTTGCCGCGGTCGTCTATCTCCTTCATGCCGGGCCCGACTACACCGGCACATTCACGAGCCATCCCATCTATCAACTCACCCATCCGTCGTCCCGCAGGGGATACGGGTTTCATGCGTTCTAAGAAGGGGCGGCGGCGCCGCCGTCAGGCTGTTCGTAGTAGGGCGATTTATCGCCCGTCTCTGCGTCTGTGGCGACGGGCGATAAATCGCCCTGCTACAAGCCTTGTCACCTCGCACCGCGTACATCGACAACTTGTTGTCGATGTACGCGCACTAAGCGCCTATGTTTTCTCGCAGACTTCGCTGCGAGAAAGGGGCGCTATGCGCAGCGCGTGGGGCGTGTTGGAGTAACGGCTTCAGCCGTTGGTCCTGGTGCGGCTTCAGCCGCTCCGCTTCGGCGCCTGAAGGCGCTCAGAGGTACTGACGCCTGAAGGCGTCACTCCAACGGGCCGCACACATCGACAACATGTTGTCGTTCCTTGCGCGCTAAGCGCCTAAGTGTGGTTGAGGACTGGTTGATGCCCGCGCTGGCATGTGCGAGAATGGGCCGCGTTTTGGGTCAGCGGCCCTTGCCACCGGCCACACTCATTCCACTGGTCGAGGGACTGAACATGAAAAGGTGTTTCTTGCAGGCCGCCGCGTTGCTGCTGGGTCTGGCCACGACTGCGGGCGCCGCCGAGGCCATTGGCGCGCGGCCCTACGAGATGGTCTGGGCCGGGCGCACCGAGCCCCGGCATCCGGCGCTTGTCGATTTCGAGAACCTTGACGGCTGGACCGTGGACGCCAAGGACGCCGTAGCCACGATCAGCCGCTCGCGGGAGCAGCAACTGTGGGGCAAGTACGTGGCCAAGGTCGTGTACCGCGGCGACGGCGCGCGGCCGGAGGTTACCTTGCGGCCGCCCAAGCCGGTAGTGATCGCTGAGCCGTTCGATTCCGTGGACTTTTGGGTGTACGGCAACAACTGGGCCTGGGCAGTCTCCGCCGGCACGCCGCAGGTCGACGTCACTTTGCTGTTCGAAGACCCTTCGGGGAACGCGCTCGACGTCAGGCTGGGCCGCGTGCGCTGGAAGGAATGGTGGCTCATGCATCGCAAGTTCCCGCGTGTGGACAAGGGCGCGAAGTTCCTCGGCGTTCGAATCGCACGCGGGCGCAACAAGGAAGACCGCGTGCTGTATCTCGACAACCTCGCGGTGTACGTCGAGTCGCTGCCGCCGCTGAAGTTCAAGCCTCGCCCCAAGCGCGGGATCGACATGTTCCCTGGCCAGACCGTGGGCACGAACACCGGGCCTGGCCGGCTGCCGTTCCCCACGCGCGAGGAGACCATCCTCCCCGACAACCTGACGGCCGAGTTCAAGACCACGCTCGCGCGGGACGGCGACGCGTTCGTGTTTCGCTACAGCGGCGTGGACGGAGTGCTGGAGTATCGGTACGCGCCCAAGTCCGGGACGTGGGGCGACGTGTCCGCGCGGTGGCTTGATCGGGGCAAGTGGTTTCAGCCGCTGGAGGGCGGCGGCGCGTTGTTTTGGAAGAAGGATTCGCTCGCGCCTGAATTCCCAGACAAGTACACGTTGCTCAAGTGCGAGCGCGTGGGCGACACCGTGGTCGCCACCTGGCGGCTCACCAAGGGCGGACGGACCGCAGACGTGACGTACACGTTCCGGCTGTGGCAAAAGTCGCTCGTCATCGACGTGCGCGCGCTTGGCGGAGAGATCGGGCAAGTGCGCTTCGGTCGCGCGGTGGGCGTGGAGAACCCGCGGCTGGTCACGCTGCCGTACCTCGTGGGCGAGGCGAGCCGGCCCGCGGTGCTCGTCATGGGCCCGCCCAGCCGGCCGCTGTTCCTCATGGGCCTCGTGGA
>JAJRTI010000901.1 GCA_024278415.1 Planctomycetota bacterium
GCGGCCTGCGGCCGCAACCCTGGGCTAGAAGCCGGAAGCCCGTTGGGCTTCCCAACAGCGTTGCGTCAAGCGGAAACGCTGTCCATTGAACTCGCGCACGTTCATGGGGCCGACGGCTGTTGCAATCGGCTGAAGTGTTACGAAGTTTCTTTGCACCTTTCACGCAGCGGCATCCGTAAGCTGCGTGATGTCGGCCTCTTAGCGATCACCGCCCGCATGGGGGCTAAGCCACCAAAGGCGACAAAGCTGTCCCCATGGTCTGTGCCAATCATGCTCTGCATCCGTGGGTCCGCTCTGCCATCCGTGGGACTTCTCCGACCTCTTTGGTTGCGGCCAACGGCCGCGCTAGGGCGTTGTGGGAGTGCGTTTGGCCAATCGGACGACGCGGGTCTCCAAGCACAGCCCCACCGACTCAGATAGGCATACGAACTTGCGGGACGCGGCACTAGGGGCCAGAGAGCCGAAGCGACTTGGCGGCTTCGGCTCTTGTCCCCTATCGCTCATCTCTCGTCCACCATGCCCCAACCATTCCGATGCGTTACGGATGGCCGCATCGTTGCACTCGCCTGACGTGTCATCTCTCCCCTTGCATCGGTTCAACCAAAGCCCTATTCTGATAGTCGTTCAGCCAACGTTCCTCTTGGCAAACAGGGAGAGAAGAACCATGCAAGTGCGCGTACTGGCCTGTGGCGTGATGGTGCTCGTGTTGGTGACGGGTTGCGCGAACCACATCAAACAAGCCAACACGGTCATCTGGGATCGGGTCAAGGGCACGGAGCGCGTGTCGCTCGACGACCAGCGCAACGAGGGCGCAGTCGTGCGCGCCAAGGTGCGGTTCGTGTGCCAGAAGCGGCAGTACGCGGTGACCAACGACTACGTCACTCCGTACGTTGCGGTGAACGAATTGTACGAGGTGCCGGTGGGCTTGGTGACGACGCCTTTCACGGCTTTGTGGTGGATCACGACGAAGCTCGTGTCGATGGGCGCCGCCGAGAACAGCGGGGCCAAGGGGCCGCTCGATTGGTCCATTGCCGGGCTCAACCCGCTGCTGCCGGTCGAGAACGGCATGTTCAGGGAGCGGTACGTGATCCGCGAGAAGAAGGGCTCGCGCCGGCCCCAGGAGGGCAGTTCGCCCGAGCCATACGACGCCGTACTGCCTCCCAAGGGAGGCACGGTTCGGGCATGGTTCCAGGGCGGCGAGCCGATCACAATGGACGTGGGCGAGGAAGTGCTGCTCACGGTCAACCTCGTGGAGTTGGCGCGGACCATGCCATCGCCAGACGCGCAGAAGATCATCGTCGAGTTGGGGCTGGAGTGGAACGCGGAGCGGCCGCCGGTGATGAAGCAGATCCCCATCTTCATCGAGAAGCCGCTCGCCCAGAAGCTCTACGCGCTCAAGGACGCGTCGGCCACGCTCATGAGCACCCAGAGCGCGGCCGCGTTCACCCAAGCGCTCAAGGCCGTCGAGGACGCGGGCTTCACGCGCGAAGCGGCCATGATCCGGGACAAGCGGCAGGCCGCACTACAGGAGCCTTAGTGCGGCATTTTTGAAGTCCGTGCCGCTTTAATGATGGAATGATGGAATGTTGGAATGATGGAATGTTGGAAGGCTGGAATGATGGAAGACGCGCACGCGGCAGCATTCCAATATTCCAATATCCAATATTCCCGTCAGGCATTATTCCCCTCTTCCCGTCAGGCCCTGCGCGCGCACTCAATCCCTGCACGGAAGTTGTGGAATGCTGGACTTAGCTTCCCGCCTGAGGCCGGGACCCCCAATCGCAGACCCCAAGCCGAGGGGCACATGAAACGACTCGCTGTACTGATCGCCTTCGCCCTCGCCGCGGCCGCGCTCCAGGCCGGCCCGGTGAGCGAGACTCCCTTCCGCAACAACGTTAACTTCTACATCGTTAATACCGACGGCAAGCCGTTCACGGTCACGGTGAAAACGGACGCGGGCACAATGGAGCCGGACCGGTCGGGTTTCGCATCGTACCTCATGCTGCGCGTGTATGGGCCCGAGGACGCACTCGTGGTCTTCCAAGAGGCCCAGCTCCCGGACGACGACCAGTATGCCTCGCTCGAGTTCGAGGTGCCGGCCGCAGGGCAGGGGGTGTACACGCTCATCCTCACTGGCGGTGCGCCGGACTGGGTGGGCATCCAGCTCGCACCCGCCCTGTCCTACGGCGTCATGGGCCGCACGCGGCTCCAGATCCGCGCCGGCGCGCTGGCCAAGAGCTACATCTACGTGCCGCGCAATTGCCAGGCGGCGGAGTTCAAGATCAAGCAAATCCCGGCGCTCGGCCGGCGCTCGCTGGCCGTGTTCAACGCCAAGAACCAGCGCTTGGCCGGGGTGCGTAGCGTGACGGGGTACAACGTGGCGCGCATCGAGCCGAAGGAGCGCGACGCGGTCCTGCGCCTGGAGTTTTCCGGCCGGGACAGCTTCGAGTTCAACGCGGCCGGGCTGCCAGGCATCCTGTGCCCCACGCCGGACGCGGCCAAGAAGATCCACGCGAGCGCGATTTATCTCGACGGCGCGACCGTGCAGTTCCACTGGCAGGCGAAGATGTGGGAGTGGCTCAAGGCCGCGGACGTGGGGGATTTCCAGATCGAGCCGGCCGCGCTCGATGCGGACGCGTTGCGCGACGCGGGCCGGCGAGCCGCGTTCGCACTGGGCCCGTACGGGCCGCTCACGCATGTGCCAGCCATCCTCGCGGAGCAGGATCTCGACCCCGCGGACCTCTGGTTTGGCAGCATCCACGCTTGGCAAGCCGCTCTCGGCCGCAAGGCGCCGCTCGATCGCTGGGACCAAGGCCTCGACGCGGGCTACGCCAACACGCTCGGCTCCGTGGGCGTGCTGGCATGGGCATACGGCGCGGACATCAGCGGGAACCCCTACTACAAGAGCAAGGCTCTGCTGAACCGCACCATTGCCGCGGCGTTCATTCAGTATCTGTGCATGAGCGAGGCCGAGGAGATCGTTGAGCCGCACATGGCGCTTGGCGCAGAGAGCAACTGGCGGCGCTACCACGCGCATTACCTCTACGACGGCCCCGCCGCGCTGCTGCACATGAAGGACGACGTGCCGGGCGAGGTCCGGGATCTGTGGCTGGACGCGATCCGGCGCCAAGCCGAGCGCCTCGCGTACTTCAGCCGCTGGTCGACCGGCCAGTGGTCCATGGCTGTGTTAGGCCACTACTTCACCGCGGCCGTGAGCGAAGAGGAACGCTACCGAACGCTGTGGCGCCGCCACGTGGACGTGATGCTGTCCGACGGCATGGGCGGACGCCTCGGCCAGGCCCCGGCAGGCTACTTCCGCGAGAACGAGCGTGTCGATGGCGGGTACAACAGCATGGCCGCGTTCTATCTGGGGTGCCTGTATCGCTTGACGGATGAGCCGGAAATCCTGGATGCGCTCCAGCGCACGTGGGGCTTGCGCGCCCACCTGTCGCTGCCCGAGCCCGATGGCCGGCTCGTGTCGCCCACGAACTTCAACTCGCGCTCGAACCGCGGCTTCGCCGACGCGGTCTACCCGGACGCCGCGCTGCTAGCTGGCATAGTGCCCCGCGCCACGGACGCGCTCGCACGCTCAGATGGGAAGGGGTGGCAAGTGCACGAGGCTGGCGATGTCGACCGTGCCGTCGATACGCTGGCTGGGCAAGAGGCCGAGGCCTGGGACGCGGGAGCGCTCCAAGTCGCGGCCGGCGTGGGCGGACTCCTGTCGGGGCTCGCCGAGAAGAGTGTCCGCGCCGAACTGATGCCCTTGCCCATGGAGACCGCGGCCACGTTTACCGCGAGCTTTGCTGGCGACTTCGTGTGTGTGCGCCGGCCCGCATACTACGCGGTCATCTACACCGCGCCGCGCGCGGGTGCGTTGCACGCGGCGAAGGTCATGCAGGGCGGCGGGCTGTCCGCTCTCTGGACGCCGGCTTGCGGCGCGGCCATTCTGAGTGCCAACGATGGGCCGTGGTTCAACCATGCGGTGACGGGTACCGATAGTGCAGGCCGTGTTGTGTCGTCCAGTTTTGCCAACCAAGAGGCCCGCCTGAGCGACGACGGCCGCGAGTTGCGCGTCTTGGGGCGCATCCCGAGCACCCCGCTCACGTACGACCGCGTGTTCCGCTTTGGCGACGACGCCCTGGAGGCCAAG
The DNA here is from genome assembly GCA_024278415.1 of Planctomycetota bacterium. The sequence continues at coordinate 4,151 of JAJRTI010000901.1, forward strand.
CTGACCGTGAAGGCGCTGCGGGAGTGGCGAGGCGAAGAACTGTATGAGGTCGTGCCGTTCATGTCGGACAAGAGCAAGCGCGTCGTGGCTGTGGGCAGCGACGGCCTGGACGCGGAGTTGAGCGCGGAATTGCCGCAGACCGCGGCCGGGTTCGCCATCGTCACCGGCCGCGGCCGCGTCGACGTGCGCTTCAGCAAGGCGGTAGAGCTGGTGCGCTCCAAAGGCACGGGCAAGAGCCACCGGGCGGCCGCGGGGCACGTGCGCGTCGTGTTGCCCAAGACCTGGGCCAAGGGACAAACTGTCCAGCTCACCTATCGTATCGTGCCCACAGCGGGGCCATGAACCATGGGCAAGCGGCGTCCGACTGGCGCGCGTTTCTCATGATGCGCACGCAACCGAAGAGGCGCGGATCCCGAAGCTTCAGCGATTTTCTCGGGGCTGTTGATTTGCCTGAGTCGTCAGGAAGCTGAGGTCCACAGTTAGCAAAGCTGCTTGTTGAGCCGGGTTCGCCATGCATCGCCCACGCGGACCCGCGAGGGCCAGACAAATCA
>JAJRTI010000902.1 GCA_024278415.1 Planctomycetota bacterium
CGCCTCGTCCGGCACCACTGCCCCGGCCTTGATGGCGCACTGCACTTCGAGCCCATCACCACGGGCAAGTTCAACACCTCGTTCTTTGTCCATGCGGAGGGGCAGCAGGTCGTGCTCCGCATTGCGCCGGCCCGGGACGCGACCTTCGTCTTCTACGAGCGCGACATGATGCGCCAGGAACCGGCGATCCATGAGCTGTTGCTGTCACGCACCGGCGTGCCTGTGGCGCCCATCCTGGCGTACGACCACTCCCTCAAACTGCTCGATCGGGACTTCCTGATCATGGAGCGCCTCCCGGGCCGGCCACTCACCGAGATGCATCACGTCTCGTACGACCATGTGCTGCGCCAACTGGGAGAGCACCTTGCCGCAACGCACGCGCTCACCGCGGGCCGCTACGGCTACCTAGGCGCGCACGCGCCCATGACGCCGCAGGCGACTTGGGTTGCCGCGTTCGAGATCATGTGGAACAAGATGGTCGACGACATCCTCGACGTCGGCCATTACGACCGTGACGAGGCCAAGCTCATGCGCGGCTTGCTTGCCGGCTGCCTGCACCTCTTCGATCGGGACGTCCCATCGTGCCTGCTCCACATGGACATCTGGCACCAGAACATACTCGTGGACGATACGGGCAAGCTCACCGGAATCGTGGACTGGGACCGCGCGCTTTGGGGCGACCCGGAGATCGAGTTCGCGGTGCTCGACTACTGTGGCATCTCGGAGCCCGCGTTCTGGGAAGGCTACGGCCGGCCGCGCGACACCTCTCCAGAGGCGCGCGTGCGCCAGGCCTTCTACCTGCTCTACGAACTCCAGAAGTACATCGTCATCCGCCAAGGCCGCGGCAACGATGCGGCCGCTGCGCGCCAATACAAACGCCAGGTCATGGGCATCGTGGGACAGCTTGCCCATGGTGGACTCTAGTGGACGACACTTTCCTTGCGCGCGTGGCGCACAGATGGCACAATGCTAGCTTCAGTCGTTCGACAACCGGTCTTTGCGAAGCAAGAGGCCCCCATGTCAATCAACACTCTCGATGCCCACATCGTTACGGATGCCGGGATCGCGGGCGGCAAGCCTCGCATTGCGGGGCATCGCATCACGGTGCAGAACATCGTCATCTGGCACGACTGGATGGGCAAGAGCCCAGAGGAGATCGCGTCCGAGTACGATCTCACCCTGGGGGACGTGTATGCAGCGCTCGCTTACTACGACGACCATCGCGAGGAGATTGACCAGCAGATCAGGGATGATGAGGAGTTTGTGGAGGCTCTACGCAAGCGCACGCCTTCGAAGGTGATCGAGAAACTCCATGGGCGCGGCCGTTAGGCTCTACACCGACGAACACGTGCCCACTGCTGTCGCGGTGGGGCTGAGGCGCCGCGGCATCGACGTGCTTACGGCACAAGAAGCCGGCATGCTCGGGGCCACTGACGAGGAGCATCTTCGGCTCGCCGCCCAGATGCGTCGAACGGTGCTCACTCAGGACGCGGATTTCCTCAGGCTGCACGCTCTCGGAGTGCCCCACGCAGGAATCGCTTTCGCACGTCAGCACACACCCATCGGCCGGATCGTCCGCGGGGCCCACCTTATCTGCCAGGTGCTCGACGCCGATGACATGCTCAACCACGTCGAGTTCCTCTGACCGACAGGAGCCGGTTCCGAGCCCTCACGCGCTCGGCCACGTCCGCCGCCTCTCCCCCAATTTGCATTTTTCAACTGTCAATTCTCAATCTTCAATGCTGAACCCAGACATGTCCCCCATCGGCCCCCTATCGTCCTGCCCGCTCATCAAGCGCCATCCTGCCAACCCCATCCTCACATACAAAGACGTGCCGTACAGCGCCGCGCTCGTGTTCAACGCGGGCGTGACGAAATACCAGGGCAAGTACGTCATGGTCTTCCGCAACGACTATGGCTCCTTCGAGGAGCAACGGCTCGAAGGCACCAACCTTGGCCTCGCGTTCAGCGACGACGGCGTGAAGTGGCAGGTCCAACCCGAGCCGTGCTTCGAAATGAAGGACGACGAGATTCGCCGCGGGTACGACCCCCGGCTCATCGTCATGAACGGCCGCTGCTACATGTGCTTCGCGGTCGACACCAATCATGGAGTGCGCGGCGGCATCGCGGTCACCGACGACTTCGAGCACTTCGAGGTGCTGTCCATGTCCGTGCCGGACAACCGCAACATGGTGCTGTTCCCGGAGAAGATTGGCGGCATGCACGTGCGGCTCGAACGGCCGTTCCCGGTGTACAGCCGCGGCGGCAAGGAGCGCTTCGATACGTGGATCTCGGACTCGCCGGACCTCAAGTATTGGGGCAACTCGCACCTACTGCTGGCCGTCGAGGACGTGCCATACGCGGACACCAAGATCGGCCCGGCCGCGCCGCCCGTGAAGACCGACAAGGGCTGGCTCACCACGTTCCACGCGGTTGACTTCGACGAGTCTCGCGGCAAGCACGGTTGGGAGAAGGCGTGGAAGAAGCGCTACACCGCCGGCGTCATGCTGCTGGACCTCGACAACCCGAGCAAGATCATCGGCCTCTACAAGGACCCCCTCCTCGCGCCCGAGGCTCCCTACGAGGTTGACGGCGGCTTTCGCAACAACGTCATCTTCCCCGGCGGCATGATCCTCGAGGACGATGGCGAAGTGAAGTTCTACTACGGCGCGGCGGACACGGTCATGTGCCTGGCGACCGCGAACGTGGACGATCTTGTCAAGCTCTGCTTAGTGCGTTGACGCGCCTCCTGTCACTTCCGACTTGCACGCGAGGCTGAGCCCGTGAGCCACACGACACTCCAAACCGCCCTCCTGCTGGCGAGCCTATGTCTTGGCCTGTGCGTGGCAGCGGACCAGGACATCCTCTTCCGGGCAAGCTTTGAGGGGCGCATGGACGCTGACAACGCGGCCGGGGAGTCGGCGCCAGTCCAGTCGCCGGCGATTGCTCGCTTCGTCCCGGGAGTGCGCGGGCGGGCTATTCGCCTAAGCCGTGAGCGCATCCACTACCTCCGCGCGGGCAACATCAGACCCTCCCAAGGCACCGTGGTCTTCTGGATGCGGCCCGTCGATTGGGCGCCGGAAAAGAAGACCGCGGCCTACGAGTGGACGTTCTCCGTGTGTGGCCCCGGCGCGGGAGGCGATCGCATTAAGTTCTTCAAAATGCCCGGCCCCATGCTCATGTTCTTCGCGGGCCGCGAGGGCCACGTCAAGCAGCTCACGCATCGCATCAAGCACTGGCCGCAGGGGCGATGGCGCTTCGTTGCGCTCACCTGGAACGCGCACAACATGAAGCTCTTCCTCGATGGCCAGGTCACGGAGCGCGCGGCTGTCGAGCCGGCGAACGCGCCGGTCGATCCCGGCCGGCTGATTCGCCTGCAAAGCCGGGCGACTACCGACTTCGACGAGCTGCGCATCTTCGGCCGGCCGCTGCTCGAAGGCGAGATCTTCGCCCTCTACAAAAAAGAAGCGCCGCCCGCTCACAGGCCCATCCTCACCCGCGCGCCTGAGGGCCGCTTCCGCACCCCGCTGGCCTTCCGCTCCAAGGACAAGCTCATGCTCGTCAACTGGGAGTTGAACGACCCGGTCCGCGGGCCCTTCACATTGCGCGCGGATGTTCTCGATACGCGCGGCGAGATGCTGCTCAGCGCGGCCGAGCGCGTCACTGGCGCGACGGCCGGCGACCTACGCTTGGATATCGCTCGCCTCCGAGGCTTGGACTATGAAGTCCGCACCACGCTCACCACGCCGCAAGCGGAGTTCGTGCAGCGTTCCCGCTTCAAGTGCTACTTCAATGCCGAATGGATCGGGTTCGAGAAGCGCCTCGCCAAGCGCCACGCGGTCCCCAAGCCCTGGACGCCGATTCGAGTCGAAGGGGCAAACGTCGCAACCCTGACGCAGCAGTACACGTTCGCGCAGAATGGCATGCTGCGCTCCGCGCGCGTCGCCGACCATGAACTGCTCGCCTCGCCGGTGTCGCTGTCCATGCGCACCGAGCAATCGCCCATCCGCGCGTCTGGGAAGCGGCTGTGGCAGGAGGAGCACTCCGACCAGGTGTCGTTCGTCGTCCCGCTCAAGGCGGACGACGCCAAAGGCGAATTGCGTGCGACCACCGAGTTCGACGGCATGATCCGTTACGACCTGAAGCTCGCGCCATCGACCGTCGACACGCGCCTGACCCGCCTCGTGCTCGAAATCCCGCTGCGGGCCGACGCCGCCACGCTCAAGTATCCCTACCGCGGGCCGTACCAGAAATGGGATGTGCTCGACCTGCCGGCCGAGGTCAAGGATGACTACGCGGACGCGTTCATGCCGCACATTTGGGTGGGCAACGACGACCGCGGGCTCGCGTGGTTCGCGCCGTCCGACGAGCAGTTCGAGCCGGCTAGCCGAAACAAGGTCATCGAGCTTGTGCGCCGCGGCAATGCGGTCGTGCTGCGCGTCAACATGGTCACCTTCCCCCGGCGCCTCACCGTGCCCATCACGATCACCTTCGGCTTGCAGGCCACGCCGGCCCGGCCCCTGCCGATCGCCAACTGGACCGCGTACGGCTTTTCGAGCACAACCGCCACGCCGCGGAAGAACGTGACCACGGGGTACACCACCGGCGCGGAGTATCACGTGCTCGTCGGTGTGCCCTACCCGGCCAAGGATCCCGACCGCGCGCGGCGCTATGTGAAAGCCGTGCACCGCGATCCCACACGCTACGCGTTGGTATACGCGACCAGCAACGGCATGGGCGGCGCGGCGCCCCAGTTTCGGTTCTTCGAGCAAGAGTGGAAGAACCCGATCGTGTGCGACACGTGGAGCCTCGGCGGCCGCGGGCAATACCACTGGGGCACGTGCCCCACCGTCACGACGCTTCGCGACTTCTTCCTCTGGAGCACGGCCAAGGCCATCGACGCATACGGCATCGACGGCCTCTACTATGACTACGCCACGGTCATGAGGGCGGATAACCCGGCCGCCGGCTGCGGGTACGAGCGCGACGGGAAGCGCTATCCCACGTGGCCCATCTTCGCGGACCGGGAGCTGCGCAAACGCGTGTACCAGCTTTTCATGGAAAAGCGCGGCCGCGCGGCGTTCGTGTTCCACAACTACAGCAAGATGATCGCGCCCATCGCATCTTTCTGCACGGTCCATCTCGACGGGGAATCCTACCAGCGCCGCACGGGATGCATCGGCCCGCGCGTCACCACCGACTACACGAAGCTCCTTTCCCTGGCTCGCGTCCGTGCGATGTTCGGGACCCAGTTCGGCACGGTGCCGTACTTACTCCCCAAGCTGGCCGGCCAGAAGGCCGACTACGGCACGCCGTGGATCAAGAAGGCCACGCGGACACTCGCGGCGCTCATGCTGCCCCACGGCGTGCCGATCTGGGGCTTCTACTGCGACGTGGACGAGTTGAACCTGTACACCGCGGCTCAGGATCGCTTTGGAATCGGGGCGAGCCATTTCACGCCGTACTACAAGCTGGCAGGCGAGTTGGCTTTGGCGCCGTCGAGCGCGAAGATGCTCGTGTCGTATTGGCGCAAGCCCGGCGCGGCGCTCATCGTCGTCTCGAACCTGGCCGATGCGGCGTATCAGGGCCGGCTCACCGTGGAGGCCAAGCGCGTCCTCGGATCCTCCGCGACGCGCTTGAGAATTGCCAACGCCTGCACCTCATCAACCGCCGTCACAGGCGGCACACGTTTCCCTGTCAGCGTACCCGCCAAGGACTATCTGTTGCTGGAGGTGACGCCGGAGGAAACTGTCCGCTAAGTCCGGGCAAGCGCTGCTTCGCCGTAATGCACACATGTCTCAATATGTTGTTGCACCCACAACGGTGTAGAAGTTTCGCGTTTTGGCCTTCGGAACTCGTTTGCGTTTCGCCCAGGCCTCCGCACGGCATGTCCGTGCGGGGCCATGATTGTGAGCCAGACAGGACCTCGTCCTAACCTGTCTTCTCCCCCCCCCTTTCCTTTCCGCTCGGCAGGCCGAGCGGAAAGGAAAGGGGGGGGGAGAAAATGGAGCAAGAGGCGTTGATCTGGCTTTCAATCGTCGCGCCGCAGGGACAAGCCCTGCGGAGGCGTTTGCTGAGTCGGCACAGCCGAACTCCTCGCCCGACCGGACGAGGGCCTAGGGGTTCAGCCGAGCCGTCTCGGCTGTGCTGGCCGATACGGCCAGCACGAACGCATTCGCCTGCATTTCGCTACGGACACTCACTACGAAGGATGTGTTCCATCCCTCACAATCGGAGATCCCCATGCCCACCATGAAACGCACAGCAAAGCACGACGGCGTTGGCAACATCGTTGTCGAGGAAGTCGACATCCCCACCCCCGGCGAGCGCGAGGTGCTCGTGAAGCTCAAAGCGTCGCTCATCAGCCGCGGCTCAGAGATCGGAGGGCGCTATCTCAGCGAGGGCGAAGTCGATCCGGCCCGCATGGGCTACTCGGATGCCGGCGTCGTGGCTGGCCTCGGCCAAGGCGTTGACGAATACCAGGTGGGCGACCCTGTCTGCGTCGTGGCGCCGCACGCGGAATACGTCGTCGGCCAACTCGACTCGCCGAGCGCGAGCCGGTCGGTCGTCCCACTCCCCGACGACATTCCTTTCGAGGCTGCCACGTTCCTCCCACTGCTCACCAGTTGCCTCGCATGGGCGGACAGCGCGATCATCCGCGAGGCCGACAGCGTCGCGATTCTCGGGCAGGGACTCGTGGGCAGCATCATGCTCCAGGTCATCAAGCAGCGCGAGACCGGCATGGTCATCGCCGTGGACGGCCTGGACCTGCGATGCCAGCTCGCGGCCGAGTTCGGTGCGGACGCGGTCGTCAACTGCTCCAACGAGGACGCGGTCGCGGCCGTGCGCAATCTCTGCGGAGGCGCGCAAGTGGTCATCGACTGCGTCGGCGGCGCTGCGGGTGTGAAGTCGTTCGCCCAGGCTCAGGACATGTGCGCGGCCGGAGGCGTCATCCAGATCATCGGGCTCTACCATCGCGAACCGTTGCCTCTTGAAGCGAGCAAGATCATGGGCAAGCTTGTGATTGGCGGCATCCGCTCCGACAAGCCCCGCACCGAGTACAGCAAGGACGCGATCCGCTTCATGCAACAAGGCAAGCTGCGCACCGAGGAGATGGTCACCCACCGCTTCAGGATCGACCAAGCCAAAGAGGCGTTCGACTTGCTTGTGAACGACTTGGGCTCGACGCTGGGCGTGGTCTTTGAATACGCCTGACGGCCGCCAGGCCCCGCGGGCGCCGAACTCGCACAAGGCGAGCTGCACCCGCGCCCCAAGGCCACTGACCGCCATGGATCAGGGGCAAGACATGGCGTAGGGGGCGCAAGTTCGCTGTTCCGTATTGCGTATTGCGTATTGCGTATTGCGTATTCGGATCGCGATCCGAGATACGGAATACGCAATACGCTGCCGAGAGTGCAGGCAAGCTGCGCAACTTCTTGTTTATCGTGTACCAGGGGCCGATCTAAGGGGGGGGACGCCCTGCCCTTTACCCACATTTTTCAGCCCCTGGCAACGCGGGCTGAATGGGAATGAGATTTAGCTCGTCACGGCAGAATCGGGGCGCGGGGTGTTTGTTATCTTGCCCGCTTGTGGCCTGACGGGGTTCCGCTCGCCAGA